>JANYFH010000145.1 GCA_025362705.1 Betaproteobacteria bacterium | reverse complement strand
TCATCGATGAGATCAAACAGACGCGGAAACGCATTGCACAGTGACACGCAACGACGGCAGCCATGGCAAATGTCGAATACCCGCTCCATTTCCTTCAGAGCGGATTCAGCCGAGTAAAAATCGGGATTCTTCCAGTCGATGGGATGGCGGGTCGGTGCTTCGAGGCTGCCTTCGCGGTTCGACATTTTTTTATTCGTGTGATTCGTGTGTAAAGGTGAATCAGGCGGGCACTAGTGCGGCCCGCCTGAACTTAGGTTACGCGGCGACCAATGCGTCCAATGCTTTCTGGAATTTGTTCGCGTGTGATCGTTCCGCCTTTGCGAGGGTCTCAAACCAGTCGGCAATTTCTTCGAAGCCCTCAGTGCGCGCCGATTTGGCCATGCCCGGGTACATATCGGTGTACTCGTGGGTTTCGCCGGCGACTGCCGCTTTCAAATTGTTTTCTGACGAGCCGATAGGCAGATCGGTCGCCGGATCACCGACAGAGGCCAGATAGTCGAGATGGCCATGCGCATGGCCGGTTTCGCCTTCTGCAGTCGCACGAAACAATGCAGCGACTTCCGTGTTGCCTTCGACATCGGCTTTGTTTGCGAAATACAGGTAACGACGGTTGGCCTGGCTTTCGCCCGCGAAGGCGGCTTTCAGGTTGTCGTGGGTTTTGGTGCCTTTGAGTTTCATGATGAATCTCCTGTTCAATAATCAATCGATTGTCTGCATGGTGCAGAAGGCAAAGATACTCGGTTAAATGAGATTGGTCTAATAGATTGACTATATGATTGTAATAGCTGATGACTATAGTGTTCGTGGGTAACAGCTGCGTTGGGATCGAGAAAACAGCGTGCTACCATCATCAAGAATCTTCAACGTTGAGTGTTATGAGCGCGTTCGCAAAAAAAATAATCACCTGGCAAAAGCGCGAGGGACGTCACGATCTGCCTTGGCAAAACACACGCGATCCTTACCGCATCTGGCTTTCTGAAGTCATGTTGCAACAGACGCAGGTCGCTGCCGTTGTGCCGTATTACGAGCGCTTTCTCGGGCGTTTCCCTGACATCGCTTCATTGGCCGCCGCATCTCTCGATGACGTAATGCCGTTTTGGGCAGGATTGGGTTATTACGCGCGTGCGCGAAATCTCCATCGTGGCGCGCAACAAATAATGGCTGATCATAACGGCATTTTCCCGAAAGATTTTGATGCCATTCATGCCTTGTCCGGCATCGGGCGCTCGACTGCAGCGGCGATCAGCGCGTTTGCCTTTGGAGAGAGGCGCGCGATTCTTGACGGCAATGTTAAGCGCGTGTTTGCGCGCCATTTTTGTGTGGAGGGCGATGTAAAGAGCAAGTCAGTTGAAGATCAATTGTGGCTGCTTGCCGAAGTAAATTTGCCACGAACGGAAATCGAATCGTATACGCAGGGCTTGATGGATTTGGGCGCTACGCTTTGCAAGCGCAGCCAGCCCTCCTGTCTGCTTTGCCCCGTGCACAAGAGTTGTATTGCTCTGGAGCAGGGCAGGGTGGAAATGTTGCCTGCCAAAGGCAATGTACGAGAAATGCCGCATCGACAGACACGGATGCTCGTGATCATTTCTTCTGGCGAAGTATTGCTGGAAAGGCGCCCGCCCACAGGCATCTGGGGTGGCTTGTGGAGCTTGCCTGAATTGCCAGTTGAGGCGGATATTTTCAAGACACTGCATTCGCGCTACGGACTCACCGGACGCACTACGCGCGAAATGGTCCGCGTTGAACACGGCTTCACACATTTTTCGCTATCAATTTTTCCGGTGGAAATTACGCCGACGAAAATTCTGCTGCGCGCAATGGAGCCCGGATTGATTTGGCTGAACCTGGATGACGCACTGAACGCGGCGATTCCGGCACCGGTGAAGCGGATTCTTAAATCTTTGAATTCATCGACACATATCTGAAACACCAGCACTGGCGCGGATTTCCGGACATTTACGCCGCGAGAGCCGCCTCAAATGGCGTTCTACGCAAAAATTGGCGTGGTTAGCTCAAATCCCGATGGCGAATCAATACTTGCTGTTCGGAACCAAAACGCTGCGCCAATTCTTCAACGATATAGACCGAGCGATGTTGTCCGCCGGTGCAGCCAATCGCAATCGTCAGCGCGGCGCGATTATCGCGCATGAACGACGGCAACCAGCGAAGCAGGAACGATGCGATATCGTCGACAAAATGTGCAACGTTCAGGTCTGCCTGCAGAAATGCTTTCACCGGCGCATCTTTACCGGTCAGGGGCCGTAGTACCGGGTCGTAATATGGATTTGGCAGGAACCGCGCATCAAACACAAGATCGGCATCCATTGGAATGCCGTGTTTGAAACCAAACGACTGGAATGCCAGTGCAATGCGATTGCGGTCTACTTTCAGCCAGTCTTTGATCCAGCCGCGCAATGCGTTTGGACTTACATCAGATGTATCCATGCGGTGACCGAGTTCTGCAATATCGGCCAGCATGCGGCGTTCTTCCTTGATACACGCCATCATCCCGCCCGGAATCTTGTCAGCCAGTGGGTGAGGGCGTCGGGTCTCGGAGAATCTTCGCGCCAACGCATCGTCGTTTGCTTCGAGAAAAATGACGCGGCAATCAATGCCGCTTGCAGTCAGTTGTTTGATTGTGTCCGGGAGTGTCAAAACCGTATCGCCGGTACGCGCATCTATGCTGATCGCCACTTTTTCACTACTGGCTTTTATTGAATCGATCAGCATGGCAATGAGGCTGGCCGGCAGATTGTCGACCGCAAAATAACCAGTATCCTCGAGTGCCTTCAGCGCAACACTTTTACCGGAACCTGACAGGCCGCTGAGCAAAATGAGTTGCATTAAATCATTCCCGCAAGTGCTGGCTCATTCGGTACTATAAGCGCGAAACGAGTTGGTATCGTTGAAACTATCCAGCGCTTTTTCATTTGCCGAGCCATCAGGTTGCTCGCGCATTATCTCTTCGTGCCGGTCGATGAAGTCTTTGGTGGAATCGTATCCGCGCGTTTGCAGGATATGGTTGCGCACCGCCGCCTCGACCAGCACGGCAAGATTTCGTCCGGCCACCACAGCCAATGTGACAGTGGGAATTTCAACGCCGAGAATTGCGGTGGCGCTTGATTTCGTTTGCAGCCGGTCAAGGGCGAGGAAATATTCGTCGGTCGGACGTTCCAGATGAACAATCAGTCGCAGCGTCTTTCTAGGGCGTACGGCAGTCTCACCAAAAATAGCCCGGATATTCAGCACCCCTATGCCGCGGACTTCAAGAAAGTCACGCAGCAGTGGGGGGCAACGGCCCTGTATGGTTTCGGGTCCGACCTGATACAGTTCCACTGCATCGTCAGCCACGAGTCCTGCACCGCGCGAAATCAACTCAAGCGCAAGTTCGCTTTTGCCAATTTGTGAGTTGCCCGTGATGAGCGTGCCGAAGCCAAGAACATCGAGAAAGACACCGTGACTGGTGGTGACTTCGGACAGTTCACGTTGCAGATAAGGCCGGAGCAAATTGACGAATACGCGGCTTCGCTTTTGTGACAGGAACAGCGGTGTCGCGTGCTGATCGCACGCATCGATCAGAAAATCCGGCGCATCAACACCGTCGCACAAGAAAATGCAGAGTGTCTCTCCGGTACACAACGCGTTCAGACTAACGCCGCGCGCTTCGGGGGGTTGATTTGCCAGGTACTCAAGATCACTCGCCCCCAGGGCCTGGATCAGGATCGGGTGGACGAGATTCAAGTGACCAACCAGTCCGACGCCGGGTCGATTCAGGGCTTCGTGGGTGAGTTCGCGCGAAGCTCCCTTCTGACCTGCGATCCAGGTCAGTTGTAATTTTTCGCGTCTATCGTCAAATAGCTGCTGTACGTTTAAACGCGGCATACGGCGACCACTCAGTGAGCAGTTTGTGGATGGCGACAGGATTCGTTTCCTGCAGCAATGCGTCACGCAAATCCGCGTCGCTAAAAATCTGCGCGAGCTCGGAAAGCATATTCAGATGTTGCTCGGTCGCGTGTTCGGGTACGAGCATGGCGAACACCAGGCGAACCGGCTCACCATCGGGTGATTCGAACGGAATGCCTTCTTTCGCACGAACGAAGACAGCTATTGTGTCCCGCAGGTTTTTGATGCGCCCGTGCGGAATGGCGACCTGAAATCCCAGCCCGGTGGAGCCCAGTTTTTCGCGCGCGAAAAGGGCATCGAATACGTTTGCCCGCGCTATCTTATTTTCATTTTCGAACATCAAGCCGATTTGTTCGAACAGGCGTTTCTTGCTGGTGACGTCGACATCAAGGGCGATGCGCGAGGCCGCTAGCGTTTTGCTGATGAAATTCATGGGGCAGATATGAAATGTCGGGCTGAAGACGGACTTGGAAAGGGTGGCTTCCAGCATGCTGGAAAAGGCTCGTAGGATAGCGCGTTTTCACCACCGCAGGGGACTGCAGAAGCGCGCGGATGCGTTTGCCACAACACGGACGTGCGATTGCCGGTGGGTTCGGTATGGCGGCCGACATGATGTCGGCCGCATGGGTTATTCAGCTTCTGTGGGGATTCGCTTTAGCGCCGATATGTCGTGTTTATTTTTCACTTTTTCCTTATGCTTGATGATCTGTCGGTCCAGCTTGTCTACCAACAGGTCTATCGCCGCATACATGTCCGGGTTTTCGCTTTCGACAAAAATATCTTTGCCGGAAAGGTGTACATTGGCTTCGATTTTCTGCTGTAGCTTTTCGACGGTCAGAATCATGTTGACGTCGATCACATGATCGAAGTGCCGGTTGATACGAGTCATCTTGGAAAAAACGTAATCACGTATGGACGGTGTGATTTCGAGGTGATGGCCGGTCATATTCAAATTCATTTGCCGATCTCCTTTTTTAGAGCTGCTCGCGCCGCGTGGGAATGGGCGATTCGCAACCTATTGAAGTTAACGTCTTAATCGATATTACAAACAACAACCCATCTGAACTGCAACTTCACTTCAGCTTCTACTGCGGTACAGATAATTCAATGAATCTCAGGACGCATTGCCGCTAAAGTACTTGCGCAAATTTGCCGGCTGGATCTGCATTGCTTCGCGATACTTGGCCACTGTGCGCCGGGCTACAACAATTCCCTGTTGACCCAGAATATCCGAAATTCGGTGATCTGACAGCGGTTTTTTTGTATCTTCTGCGTGAACTAATTGCTTGATCAGCGCACGTATCGCGGTGGACGAGCAGGCTCCACCTTCATCTGTTGCGACGCTTGAGCCAAAAAAATACTTCAACTCAAATATTCCTCGCGGCGTAAGCATGTATTTTTGCGTTGTCACTCGCGAGATGGTCGATTCATGCAATCCAACCTGGTCGGCAATCTCGCGCAACACCAGCGGTCGCATCGCAACTTCGCCGTGGTCGAAGAAATGACGCTGACGTTCAACGATGGCTTGGGTGACACGCAATATCGTGTCAAACCGCTGTTGAACATTCTTGATCAACCAGCGTGCCTCTTGCAGTTGGCCGGAAAGATTTTTTCCGTTGCCGTCACGGCTCTTATGCAGCAAATCCGCGTACAGCTTGTTGACACGAAGCTTGGGCATCGCCTCGGAATTGAGTTGCGCAGTCCACTTGCCGCCAATTTTCTTGACGACGACATCTGCGATCACGTAGCGAATATCCCCCTGCCCAAAATTACGACTTGGTTTGGGATCAAGTGAGACGATCAATTCGCGCACCTGTTTGACTTCCAGGTCATCGCAGCGAAGCAGGCGTTTCAATTTCACGAAGTCGCGCGCTGCCAGAATATCCAGATGCTGTTCGACTACCTGCAACGCGCGATCACGCTGCGGTGTATCGACTGGCAGTGCCTTGAGTTGCAGGGTTAGACATTCCGAGAGGGAGCGTGCCGCAACACCCGTCGGTTCCAGTGCCTGCACGCGTCGCAACGCGATTTGCAGATCATCGGGCTCGACTTCCATGTGCTCGCCAATCATCGCGCACAGGTCATCCATATCGTGGGTGAGGTAGCCGTCTTCATCCAGATGGGCGATCAATATCATCGCGAGGCGTTTGTCGCGCTCGGGAATTGACATCAATGTGAGCTGATTGATCAGGCTTTCCTGAAGCGTTGCCTCAGCTGCAGCAACTTGCGAAAATTCGTTGTCTTCATCGTCGTCGCTTCGACGCGATGCGGCGGCGTAGTTGCTACCGTCATCCATGCCGGCATCGAAAGTTGGTTCGCCGCGATCATCGCTGTCTCCGGAGCCACTGTCTGCCGTCGCAGCAACAGTGGTCTCGCTTGAGCCGTTCGCGTTGTAATCGTTGCCGTTTATGAAGTTCGTTCCCGGCTCCACAGGTTCACCGGCGAGATCCACTCTTTCGAGCAACGGATTTTCGAGCAAATAGCGCTCCAGCTCCTGATTCAGATCGACCGTTGACAGTTGCAGAAGCTTGATTGACAGCTGCAATTGCGGCGTCAATGTCAGGTGCTGGGAGAGTTTGAGCTGGAGACTTTGCTTCATGGGGAGATCTGGTGCCGACAGGCTGTGTAAGCCGCCGTCTCGCTACAAGCGGAAATTTTCCCCTAGGTAGACTCGGCGTACCGCTTCATTATGGATGATTTCCTCGGGTTTGCCGAAGGCGAGGACAGAGCCCTGATTAATAATGTAGGCGTGGTCACAAATGCCGAGCGTCTCGCGCACATTATGGTCAGTGATGAGTACGCCAATGCCGCGATTCTTGAGAAACTTGATAATTTCCTGAATATCGATCACCGCGATTGGATCGACTCCCGCGAAGGGCTCATCGAGCAAAATAAATCGAGGTTCAATCGCCAGTGCACGCGCAATTTCAACGCGCCGCCTTTCGCCGCCGGAGAGGCTGACGGCCGGGCTGTTGCGCAAGTGTGCAATGTGTAGTTCGTCCAGCAATGCGTCGCGCTTGGCGTCAATTTCAGTGGAGGTCAAATCGCGCAATTCCAGCACCGCCTGAATATTTTCCGCAACGGTAAGTTTGCGAAAAATAGAGGCCTCTTGCGGAAGATAGGAAAGCCCCAGCCGCGACCGTCGAAAAATCGGCAGGTGCGACAGGTCGTTGCCATCCAGAAAAATCCGGCCGCCATCGACAGGAACCAGACCGACAATCATGTAGAAGCAGGTTGTTTTACCCGCGCCATTTGGCCCTAACAGCCCGACAACTTCACCACTTTCGACGGAGAACGAAACATCGCTAACGACGGTGCGTTTGCGATAGGATTTGCGCAGGCCGTCAACGCGCAATACGCTCTTCTGACCGAGCACATTTGTCGTGTTCGTGGGTGATTCAACGGGTTGGTTCATCGAGAAATTAAAGGAGCAAAGCGCGTTTTAGTTAGTTTTGGCGGGTGCCGGTTGCCTGGACTTTTCGTCCGGGAGTTTTGGCTGGATGGTAATTTTGACGCGACCGGAATTGCTCCCAGGAAGTGTCGCACCCTTTGCATCCGGGGCTGATTTGCGCGCCTCCATTACCTCGGTGGCCGAGTTGTAATAAATGTACTCGCCTTTTAATTCATCCCCGCCGCTTTTCAAGCGTGCGCGGGAAAGTAGTTTTATGGTGTCAGCCTGGTCATCGAATTCTGCGCGGTCAGCGGAGCCCTCCATGAAGTCAGCAGTACCTTCACGTTTCTGCCTGAACGCCACCTGGCCATTGGGTCCGCCAAAGATTTGCGCAGTCGTATACCCGGCCTCGTCTTCCTTGATCACAATTCGATCAGCGGTGAGGCGCATGGTGCCTTGCGTGAGAATGGCGTTACCTTCCAGCGTTTTTGTGCGTTTGCTTTGATCGACGTTGGCAACATCAGCCTCAACCTCGACCGGTTTCGTTCGGTCTGCCTGTTCGGCAATGGCGTTGCTTCCGGAATAAAGACAAATCGTCATGAGCGCACATCCCAGGCTTTGCTGTATTTTTCTCTGCCCGATTCTCATCGTTGTGACCCCTGCGGTTGTTGATATATTCCACGCGCTCGTTCCAATCGGACGCTCCTTGTGAAGCTGTTCAGTTCCATCGTGCTTGCCGTCAGATGACCAGTCGGGCTGTCGAGGCGTACACCTTCTGTAGATCGTGCAATATTTTTGTCAGGAAATATGCTGAGTGCGGGTGTGGACAGTTTGAGCGGTTGCTGTGTCTCGGTCTTTTCAGACGAAACCAGTACCCCGCCTTCCATAATAACCTCATCGGCGCCAGCAATCAGTCGGCCACGCGGTGCCTGCGCAATGATTGGAGGTAAGTTGGGGTGAAGCGCCGTGAACACCACGATTTCCAGTAGCGAAGAATCGTCATCCGGAAAATGCGACATCTTGTCCGCCTTGACCGTATATTGCACATCGCCGGCCGGGCCCAATGCCTGCGCAGTGAAATTTTCGACAATGAGGTCGGGATCATGTCGCTGGTTGCCGTCTGCACGGGCGCTAGGCGTTTGCACGAATTGATTGAGCCAGAACGTCAGCGTAACCAGCGACATAAGCACAGCAAGCGGCAGAACGGGAAGGGAACGGGCACTCACGAATTTAAGATGATGGTGTGATGAACAATGATGGAGGAAAAAATCAAAGAACACTAGCACTGGTGCGCTTCACAGGCAGAAAATGGCCTGAAAGCCGCGCCAATGCTAGGGTTTGCTTTTAGGCTGCTATCGCCAGACCTGACTACACCGTCACTGATGATAGCGCCATTCCATGCGCGTGGCGCATACGCTGGCGTTGCTATTTTACGGTTGACGCGGCGCCCGGCAACGCAATCGCGGACAACACGATGGAAGGTGTTAATACTTCTGGCAACAACACAGGTTCGCCGCGGGCAGGATAATAGACGTAAAGCGGTACGCCATTTCGACCGAATTCGGCCAGTGCCTCGGTGATGGCCGGGTCTTTGACGGTCCAGTCCGCTTTCATGCGAACGATCTTCATTTCTTCAAATCGCTTTAACACTTCCTGCTGATTCAGCGCGATGCGTTTATTCACCTGACACGTGATGCACCAGGTCGCCGTGAAGTCGATAAACACCGCGCGCCCCTGGCTGCGAAGCTCGGCGACTTTTTGCTTCGAGAATGGGATCCAAGCGTCAGCTGTGATGGCCGCGCCAGCGCCATGCGCAACTTGCCCTGGTGCAGTGCCAGGCCATGCGATCACGACGCCGATCAGCGCCATCGAAATAGCCGTCAACAGCGCTCGAACCGGGTTTTTGAGCTGCCAGTGCCCGTACAGCCACGCGCCAAACGCGATGATGACCAGACCAATCAAAAGCAAGCCGATACCATCGTTGCCTTGCTGCGATCCCAATACCCAGGCAAGCCACGCAACCGTTGCAAACAAAGGAAATGCCATGAATTGTTTGAATGTATCCATCCAGGCGCCCGGTCTGGGCAGGTGGCGCAGCCATCCTGGAAACAGCGACAACACCAATACCGGCGCTGCCATGCCAAGCGCCACAGCAGTGAAAACGAGAAAGGAGACATACGCGGGCTGGGCGAGCGTATAGCCCAGCGCTGCCCCCATGAATGGCGCACTGCACGGCGTGGCGATGATCGTGGCGAGTACCCCGGACAAAAATGCATCCATCAAATTGCCGCGATTGCTTTCCAGGTGAAGGCTACCAGCTGCAGATTGCAGGCGCATGCCAAATTCAAATACGCCGCTCAGATTCAATGCCATGAGCAAAAACAATATCGCGAGCAATGTCACGAACACGGGGGACTGCAACTGAAATCCCCAGCCGATGGATTCACCGGCGGCACGCAGCGCGATCATCAAGCCGGCCAATATCCAGAATGAAATCACCACCCCACCCAGGAAAGCGAAGCCCTGTTGCTTCAAGCGTTTTTGCGCGCCTTCTGCATGCTGCACAAAGCTCATGATCTTGATACCCAGCACTGGAAATACACACGGCATCAGGTTCAGGATCAATCCGCCGATGAAAGCGAACAGCAGTGCGATTGCCAGGCCGAGTTCACCGGCGTCGTTTGAGCCATTTTTTGCACCTGTTGCAAGACTCGCATTACCACCCGAAAGCGTAGAAGTTATTTTGACAAATGTTACTGGCGCTGAAATCGCGACTGCTTTCCCTGCATGCGCCTTGCCCCAACCGCTATCGTTTACCAGCACGCCATCCAATGTTGCGAGCGTCAAATTGATCGGCTCGGCAAGCGGAATTGTTATGCGCAGTGTGTCAGCAGTTTTACTGGAAATCTGTTTGCCGGCATTCGCGATTATTTCTTCGCGTAACGGGTAAAAAGAAAACTCGGCCGATGCAAGGTTTTCGCCGGGCGGCGGCTTGAGTGCAAGAGTAGCTTGGTTGTTTTCGACGGTTGCCTTAGCCTCCCAGCCGTTGAGCATGCCCGGAAGCGCGTCGCGTGCATTCCGGAAGGCGCTTGTCCAACGCGCATCGGGCAAGGGTTTTGAGGCAACCACTGGCAGTGAAATTGCCAGGTCCGCGCTTTCAGGAATGCAAACATCACTGCACACCAGCCACTCTGCCTTGGCGGTGAGGGCGATGTTCTGGCCAGCCTTCAAGGTGCCTGGTGTCTGTAGTGTCACCAGATGCAAAACCTCGCCGTCGTAGCCGAAATTCATCAACGGCCCGAGGGGCAATTTTTTTGGGTACGGCCATTCGATTGGGCCGGCCGTGACGCCGCTCGGCAAAGTCCACGTCATTTTCGTGGGCAGGCCGGAATCTCCCGGATTTCGCCAATACGTGTGCCAGTGATCGATGATCTTCAGGCGCAAACCAGCTTCAATTGGCTGGCCCGGCTGTACGGCAGCATAACGTGAAATGATTTCCGCCTCGACGTGTGGCGTCTTGACCGACGTGGCGAACGAATTAGTCGCACCAAGTACAAAAAACCAAAGTGCCGAAATGAGTTGATTGCGGGAAAGCATGCGCGAGGCGGCCATTGGACGTGAAAGAAGGCTGACGACTACAGTATCAGGCGTGTTGGAGTACCAAATTCGCCCGACGTTCCAGGCAAGTCGGGCGCGCTTCAGAAAAATTGGTGCCCACAGTCGGATTCGAACTGACGACCTACCGCTTACAAGGCGGTTGAAATGGGATTTTCTATACGCACGATTCCAAAATTTACCAAGAAAAATTGGTTTGTATTCCAATAGTTACCGAAGAAATTTCAAACAATATTGTAACTCAATGATTTACGCGATATGGCCATTTAATGGCCAGAAAATGGCCACGGATGCCAAAAGCGACGGAGTTTTCTTGGCGAAAAGAACCATCTGTTTTCATAACGTAACAAGCTCAAAATTTTTCAATAGGTTCAGCATGTGCTTCCAACGAAAATTATTGCGCAACTCAGATTCGATGAGCCTGGGCTCGCCACGTATCCACGTAGTCGCGCCAGTACTATTTGGCGGCTACCCGTCGGGAATCGGTGCCTCCAGTTATTTTTCGTACCGCTTTAATAACGTAAATAAGTTGGACACGTACAGCACGCCCGCCCATTCCCGAGTGGCATAGCACTGACGTGTCGGTTATCACTTCGGCAAAGCTGACACAATGTCGGTCTTGGAGAAATCATCGCCCTTGAAGAGGAGCGGCTCGCCAGACAGCTTGGACAGCGCATAAGCGAAACAATCGCCAAAGTTCAATCGCGCCGGGTGGTTGCCTTTCCCAAAACGCAACCACGCATCAAACGCCTCCATTGCCGCCTCTTCTCCCACTGGCACCACGGCCACCTTTGCTTCACGCAGCAGCTTTTGCAAATCCGTCACGCCAAAGCCTCCCTTGCGCGCCGCGATGACCATCATCGCCTCCGCAAACGTACCCGCCGAGATGGATATGCTTGGCGCTACTGCAACAGCTTGGATATAGGTTGGCGCATCCGCCTCGTTGAGCAGAATCGCCATCAGCGCCGAGGTATCGAGAATCATGCAGGCAAGCCGCGCTCGTCATACCCCATGATTTCATCCGCGTTGCGGGCGTCCAAATCCGGCAGGCGGGCACAATGCGCGCCTATCGCAAGAAGCCGCTTGGACAAGGGTGACTGCCTGCCTTGCTGTTCATGCTGATGCTCGCGGTAGCCGCGCAAGGCTTCCAGCACCACATCGGTGATGTTTTTTCCGCTGGCTTGCGCCAGTTCACGCGCCAAGCTTTCGGCTTCTGGGTTGCGAATGCTAATAGTCATATATTAACCTTAATTGTAATACAGTCATACTTCATACTGTCCGCTAGACAGGCTTTTCTGTCAAGCGCCGCCCCAATCCGCTAGACATCATGTTTTGAAATTTTGCCTGTTTTAATTGCCAGTCCCGCACTCAGCACAAACCAATTCAAAATTCTTCAATAGGTCTGGCATGTGCTTCCTATGAAAATTATTCGCAACTCGGGTTCGGCGAACCGGAGCTCCCCGCGTATCCACTTAATCGCGACAATACTAATTAAGCTTGGTTGAGTTTTCCTGATACGAGCGTAGCGCTCATGCCGCCTGTGATCCTGTAAGCTTTTCGTTGAGTACTCAACGAAAAGCTTACAGGATCACCATGTTGCTGTTGCTTCCATTTTGACTATTCCCGCATCAGACTCTGAACGGCAGATGGCGCCGGCTTCGCCATCACGATCGGCGCACACCCACCAGCCTTCCCCGAGTGTCAATGGCGCCAGCCCGCGAAAGCGGAAGGTGCGCGGCGAGCGTTTAGCCAGTCGCGCCGCGGCATTGAGCAGCAGCGTGGCCTGCAATGGGCCATGGACAACAATGCCCTGATAGCCTTCAATTCCGGTTGCGTAAGGAAAATCGTAATGAATGCGGTGACTATTAAACGTCATCGCGGAATAGCGAAACAACAGCGCGCTAGACGCATCCAACTGCCAAGCGATTTCGCCGAGTGGCGGGGACTGCGGCGGCTTGTCCGCCGGGTTTGGCGGCACAGACCCCGCCACGGCCGTTTCACGATACACCAGCACTTGTTGCTCGCGAACGGCAATGCCGCGCACGGTCGAATATGCATGTTCAACGTCGACAAAACAAAGCGGTCCTGAGCGACCGGCCTTGAGGGTCACATCCTTGATGGTCGGCACCCGTTCCACCCGGTCGTTCAGTTGCAAGGATGCGTGAAACTCGACGCTGCCGCTTGCCCACATGCGCCGCGGCAGCGGCACCGACGGCAGAAATACGCCCTTTGCTGCGTGACCATCCGCGCCAAGATCGGCCATCGGCGGCGTGTCCGCCGCCAGGCACCAGTGAATACCGAGCGGCGCATGCGCCGAATCAATCCCAGCGAAAATAGGCTTCAGGGTTGCGGAATATTGATCGACCAGGCGCGGCGACACGATGTCCGCAATCCGCTGGGTGCGCCCACGCCAGCCTCTCAAGTACTCAATATCCATGTCCATGTCTCTTGCGCCGAAATGATTTGAACGCGCCGGTACCGTGGCGGTCAGGCCAAAAATTCCGCGCGAATGTTGGCCGTGTGCTCACCCAAAGCAGGTACCTTAACTGCCGCAAGAGTACCGCGCCCAGCCGGACGCGGCATGGTGCAAGCCTTGCCATCCGGCAAGTTAACGGCTACCCGCCGCAACGCAGGGTGGATCGCAACATCGGCCACCGTCGAAACGCGGCCCCATGCAATTTGATGCTGGTCGAGAAGTTCAATCATTTCCGCGCAGCTCCGCTTCGCAAAACTTGGGGCGATGTTCAGGTCCAGCGCGTCGCGATTGTGGACGCGCGACCAGTTGTCGGCGAAATTCGGATCTCGCGTTAGCGCGGAATTGTCCAGGACTCCCTCACAAAAGCGAGTCCACTCGGCCGGATTTTGGATAGCGATGTTCAACTGGCCGTCGCGGCAAGCGTATGGCCGGTAAGGATAGATCGATGCATGCGAAAGTCCGTGTCGGCCAGTTTCGATTCGGCCAAACTGCAGATGCAACAGCGGAACGCTCATCCAATCAGCCATGCCGTCAAACATGGCGACCTCAATAGCGCGTCCGCATCCATCCGCTTGGCGAGCCAGTAACGCCTCAAGGATCGCAGCATGCGCGTTCATTCCCGCAGCAATGTCGGCCACTGAAACACCAACCTTGGACGGCGTTTCAGGAGTACCGGTGACAGCGCAAAGCCCGCTTTCGCCCTGTACCAGCATGTCATAGGCTCGCATTTCCCGGCAGGCGGTATCCTGACCATAACCGACGATATCGACCGCGATCAACCGCGGATACCGTTTCACCAGTGCGGCACTACCGAGTCCCAGCCTTTGTGCTGCGCCTGGTGCCAGATTTTGCACAAAGACATCGGCCTTCTCAAGCAAGGCACGGACGACGTGCATATCTGCTACGTCCTTCAGGTCAAACACCGCACTTTCCTTGCCGCGATTCAGCCAAGCGAAATAGGCGCTGGTGCCCTCCACCGACCGGTCATAGTGGCGGGCAGTTTCCCCCTCCGGGCGTTCAATCTTGATGACGCGCGCGCCGCCATCGACCAGACGTAGTGTGCACATCGGCGCCGCAACCGCTTGTTCGACGGCGACTACCAGCAAACCTTGTAGCGGCTGTCCCATTGGCTACAATCAATAGGAACGCGGCATGCCGAGGACATGCTCGGCAATGTAACTGAGGATGAGATTGGTAGAGATCGGCGCCACTTGGTAAAGTCGCGCTTCACGAAATTTGCGCTCGACATCGTATTCCTCGGCGAAACCGAAGCCACCATGGGTTTGCACACAGGCGTTGGCCGCCGCCCATGAGGCATCGGCTGCCAGCAGTTTCGCCATGTTAGCCTCTGCCCCGCAGTCGAGATCGGCGGCGTACAACTCGGCAGCGTGTTTTACCATCAGGTCGGCAGCGCACATATCGGCATAGGCTTTGGCAATGGGAAACTGGACTCCCTGGTTCTGGCCGATCGGTCGGCCAAACACGCGCCGTTCCTTGGCGTAGGCGCTGGCCTTGTCGATGAACCATTTGGCGTCACCAATGCACTCGGCGGCGATCAGGACGCGCTCGGCGTTCATGCCCGAAAGAATGTAGCGAAAACCCATACCTTCCTCGCCGATAAGGTTAGCGGCAGGAACCTCCACGTTATCGAAAAACACCTCGGTAGTGGAATGATTCATCATAGTACGAATCGGCCGGATACTCATGCCCGCCTGCTTGGCTTCACGCATATCCACGATGAATACCGACAGGCCGTCGGTGCGCTTGGCCCCGACCGCCTTTAATGCAGTCCTTGCCAGCAGCAGCATCAGGTCGGAATACTCGGCACGGGACGTCCATATCTTTTGGCCGTTGACAATGTATTTATCGCCACGACGCTCCGCGAAAGTCGAAATAGAACTGGTATCGGTGCCGCTGGTCGGCTCGGTTACGCCAAACGCCTGCAGTCGGAGTTCGCCGCTGGCAATCTTTGGCAAATAGGCGCGCTTCTGCGAGTCGTTACCATGCCGCAGGACCGCGCCCATGATGTACATTTGCGCGTGACAAGCGGCGCCGTTGCAGCCGGCGCGTTGCACCTCCTCAAGTATGGCGGCAGCGGCGGATAGCGGCAGTCCGGAACCCCCGTATTCCTCGGGAATCAGGGCGGCGAGATACCCCGCTTCTGACAATGCCTTCACAAACTCGGCCGGATAAGCCTCGCGCCGATCGGCGTCGCGCCAATACTCGCCGGGAAATTCCGCGCAGAGTTTACGCACTTCATCGCGAATCTCGGCGTGATTCTGCGGCTTCACTGATTTCATTTGTTTGGCTATCTGGTTGTGGTCGGGCCACGGGTGCGCGCGCACTTGAAACGCAATCGTGTCACTGCCAATACGATTACACTCATGATGCCATCATCGAGCCGTATAATGTAGGCACTCGGTCGCGTTGACCGCTCTGCGAATATTGGCGGCACGCGGGCTCCACGTTCGCTGCTATATCAAGGATTTCATCCGCCCATCGACGCCGATTGCGTGTCCATTCTGCGTTCCGCTGGTGCGTTGATTTTTGGCAAGACCGACACTGTGGAATTCGCTGCAACGGGACGCAAGGTGCGCGCGCAATCCTCACGACCTGGCGCGAACGCCTTGGGGTTCCTCGAGCGGCTCAGCTACGGCCGTAGCCGATTTTCATGTGCCTCTCGCCTTATGAACGCAAACTGGCGGCTCGCTGATCCGTCCGGCGGCGTTTTTGCGGTGTCTTTGCCCTGAAACCCACGTGGAAGTTGAAGAACCGCTGTGTCGCAGACATTCTGATTGCCTGTGTCGATGGCTTGAAGGGCTTTTCAAAGGCAATTGAGGCCGTGTATCCGCGCGCCGAGGTGCAACTGTGTCTGGAGCACCAGGTGCGGCACAGCCTGAACTAGGTGAGCTGGAAACATCGCAAAGCCGTCGCCGCTGACTTGCGCGCGATCTACACCGCCGCCACGGTAGACGAGGCCATCGTCGCACTCGATCAGTTCACCTTGACGTGGGATGTCGCGTATCCGCAGATTTCCAAGTCTTGCCGTAATAACTGGGTGCGCATCATTCCGTTTTTTTTAGCTATGCGCCCGAGATCCGCAAAGTGATCTACACCACCAACGCCATCGAAAGCGTCAACTACAGCCTGCGCAAACTCATCAAACCCGGGCATCATTTCCCCATGACGAGGCGGCGATCAAACTCTTGTATCTTGGCCTACGCAACATTAGCCAACGCTGAGCGATACCGATCCAGAACTGGAAACCGGCGGTGAGTCAGCTTATGATTCAATTCGACAAACAATTCAACCCCGCCTCACAAAATCAA
>JANYFH010000111.1 GCA_025362705.1 Betaproteobacteria bacterium | reverse complement strand
GGTAAAAAGCCGCGTCAGATTTTGTTTTGTCGCGAGAAGAATCTGGAACGTGAAATCTGGGATGGCTTTCGTTTTGGTCCGGCGATGGCGAAGGAAGTATTTGATTTCGACGAGACCTATCCGATCTCGGAGCTGGAAGCGCGTATTCCTGATTTGATGTCGAATGTCGCAGTCATTCATACGCCGCTCGGTGCATCGGCTGAGTGGGATGCTTCGGTCACGCGCTGGCTGAATGTCGTGCGCAGCAAGGCGCGTCAGGGCATCTCGGCACCGGCCGAATTGCGCGATGTGCGCGCGGCATTGGGCCAGATGCGACTTATCAAGGATGAAGTCGAGATCGACATCATGCAGCGTGCGAACAAAATTTCGTCGGATGCGCATATCCGCGCGATGCGGATGGCCAGGCCTGGGATGTTCGAGTATGAGATTGAAGCGGAGCTACTGCATGAGTTCGTGAAGAACGGTGCGCGCCAGCCGGCTTACGGCAGTATCGTCGCGACTGGCGGCAATGCCTGTGTGCTGCACTATCGTGAAAATTCGGCGCCGCTGAAAAAAGGTGACCTGATGTTGATCGATGCGGGATGCGAGCTGGAAAGTTATGCGGCTGACATCACGCGCACATTCCCGGTTGCGGGCAAATTCAGCGGGCCACAAAAAGATATTTATGAGTTGGTGCTCGAATCGCAGATTGCGTGTATCAAGGCGGTGAAGCCGGGCGCGCCATTCGGAAAATATCACGAGGTCGCCGTCAATGTGCTCGCACAGGGATTGATCGATTTGAAGTTGTGCAAAGGATCACTTGGCAGCGTGATCGAGAAAGAAACTTACAAGCAGTTCTACATGCATCGTGCCGGTCATTGGCTGGGTCTTGATGTACATGACGTAGGCGACTACAAACATCGCGATGGCAAGTGGGTGGCGCTGGAACCGGGCATGGTGTTGACGGTTGAACCGGGGCTCTACATTCGTCCGGCCGACAATGTGCCCAAGCATTTCTGGGATATCGGGGTGCGGATTGAGGACGATATTCTCATCACGAAGAAAGGCAATACCAACCTTACAGCGTCTTGTCCGAAGTCGGTGAAGGATGTGGAAGCGTTGACTGCGGCGTAGTCCGTTACTACTTGATGGACAACATCGTCGTCATCGGCGCTGGTCCGGTCGGCGCCACATTTGCACTCCTTGCTAAACGCCAAGGCTTGAACGTCTCATTGATGGAGGCCCGTGAGGGTCCATCGCGTGAGACGCGCTCGTTGGCACTTTCGCATGGCAGCCGAGATATTCTGGATGCGGCTAATGTGTGGAGTGCAAGTTTGCATGCGACCGAGATACACGCCATTCACACTTCGCAAAAAGGTGGTTTCGGGCGCTCGCTGATCACCCGCGAGGACGGCGGCGTTCCAGCACTCGGTTACGTGCTCTCGTATGCAGACTTGCAAACGTCGCTGGATGCAGCACTTGAAGCACAGCACATTACGGTGCAGCGCGGCGCTGCGGTCACGGCGTTTGTGGAATGTGGCGACCACGTCGATATTCGTTTCACGCAGGTGGGTAGCGAGCATGTTTGCAAGGCTGCTGTGGTGGTGCTCGCAGACGGCGGCGCGAACCTTGGCAAAGTCCCCGCCATTGCTATTGCGGAAAAAGACTACAGCCAGGCGGCATTGCTGGGGCATATCGAAACCGACACGCCGCATCGCGGTACCGCGTACGAGCGTTTCACGCCGGAAGGGCCCGCTGCGTTGCTCCCGCACGGGGGCGCCAAGGACTATTCGATGGTGTGGGTATCTTCGCCAGCGCGTATCGAGGAACTGAAAGCGCTTGATGACGCCGCATTTCTGGCAGCGTTCCAGCAGCATTTTGGCCATCGCGCCGGGCGCTTCGCGCGTATTGCTGGTCGCCGCAGTTATCCGTTGCGCTTGCGTACCGTGTCGTCGCGTGTGGCGGGAAATATTGCGGTGATCGGTAACGCGGCACAGGCCTTGCACCCGGTCGCAGGGCAGGGTTTCAATCTGGGACTGCGCGATGCGAATGATCTTGCACGCTTGCTGGCAGATGCGCGACGCGAACAAATTGGCGACGCCGCTTTCTCCGACGCGTTAAAAAAATATGGATTGGCGCGGAATACCGATGTGGAACGCAGTGTCGGATTTACCGATTTTCTGGTGGGCGCATTTTCGAACGACCATCTCGCGATGCGCGTGCCGCGCGGGCTGGCGCTGACGGCTATGGACATGCTGCCGTTTGCGCGGCGTGCGCTGGCTAAACGCATGTTGTTTGGTGCGTTGAAATGAACGCGAGTTTAGTCGTTGTCGGCGGTGGCCCGGTGGGTTTGGCATTTGCACTTGCGGCCTCACGGCTGGCAAACGTGGAAGTCACCGTTGTTGAGCGCAGCACAACGCCCGCTGCACCAATTACATCGCCCTCGATGTTCGATCACCGCGTTTTTGCGCTGTCACCGGCGTCACTCGATTTTCTTCGTGGGCTTGGCGCCTCGCCCGATCCCGCACGCGCGGCACATGTCCGTGCGATGCAAGTGTGGGGTGACGATGCGAACCGCCAAAGCCATCTCGATTTGGCGCAGGGCCAGCCGATTGCGACCATCGTTGAACATACCGCATTGATGTTTGCGCTGGAGCAGGCAGTTTCCCGCGTCGAGGGCATTCGCGTGGTGCGCGGTGCGGTGCTGAAAGCGATGCGTACGAATGGAGATCGTCGCGAATTGGAAATGGCCGACGGAAGCGTTTTACAGGCAGATTTACTCGTTGGCGCGGATGGCAGCCGCTCGCAAATTCGCGATTGGGCCGGTATCGCTACTGAAACTAAAGATTATGAGAGCGACGGCATCGTCGCTAATTTCAATGGCGAATTTGCGCATGGCGATGTTGCGCGGCAATGGTTCACGAATGAATCTGTGCTGGCGTATTTGCCGCTTCCGCAGAACCAGATATCAATCGTCTGGTCAGTTTTGCGAACGAAATCGGCGGCGTTGAAAGAAATCCCCGACAATGAGTTTTGTATAGCAGTCGAAGCCGCAGGACACAACACGCTGGGCAAGCTGACGCTGGCCTCGCCCATCGCCCGCTTTCCGCTTGCACGCGTGCTTGCCCGCCACTGGGTTGAAGCCGGTCTCGCGTTGATGGGTGACGCTGCACATGCGATCCACCCGCTCGCAGGGCAGGGCGTGAATCTGGGCTTTGCCGATGCGCGTACATTGGTTGAGATATTACGCAATCGGTCCAAGTTTTCCGCTCCAGGCGATGTGGCTGTGTTGCGCAAATATGAGCGCGCACGGTGTGAGGCGACGCTTGGGTTAAGTGAGGTCACTGATAAACTACGGGCGCTATATCTCAGTGATGCCAAAGCTGCTGGATGGATACGCAACGAGGGTTTGACGTTGCTTAATCGGCTGCCTCACGCCAAGGCGGCGTTAATCGACTACGCAATCGGCTAGAATTCCAGCTGGTATATGTGGCAAATCATGTGGCAAATCGGGAACCAACACTTCTACCACTGTTCAAAGTCCCATCGAATCAGCATTTACTTCAGGAAAACTCACGTGAAACTCATCAAAAATCTTGCACTAATCGTGCTAACCGCCTTTGCCGCTTCTGCTTTTGCAAACGACACGGTCAAGGCGGAGTTGGCAAAAAAATACCCTGAAGTGAAGGCCGAGCGCATCACCAAAACGCCCTACGGCAATCTGTTTGAAATTTTTGCCGGTGGCGAGATTATTTATACCGATGAAAAAGTAACCTTCCTGTTGCTGGGTACATTGGTCGATGCACAAACACGGGCCAACGTAAGCGAAGCGCGCCTGCAAAAGCTCACTGCCATCAATTTCAACGATCTGCCGCTGGATCAGGCGATCAAGCTGGTTCGTGGCAACGGTAGCCGCCGCATGGCGATTTTTGAAGATCCCAATTGTGGTTACTGCAAACGCTTTGAACAGGATGTGAATTCGACTGACAACATCACAGCCTACATTTTTACCTATCCAATTCTTGCGCAGGATTCTATGGAAAAATCCAAATCGATATGGTGCTCGACGGATCGCCTGAAAGCCTGGCAGGATCAGATGTTGCGCGAGAAAGCGCCGACCGCCAAGGCAACCTGCGACACGCCTGTCGATAAGGTGCTCGCATTGGGCCACAAATTGAATATTACCGGCACGCCGACGACGTTTTTTGAAGACGGCGAGCGCATCTCCGGCGCGATGGCGAAAGACCGTATGGAAGCCAAGCTGGTGGCGGCGAAGGTTATGCCTACGGTTGAAGCGAAACGATAGTTTCGGGGCAACCCCGACTATTGCGCTACGGTGTCTTGGGCGGCGCAGGCGGTTGCGTTAGCATGACCGTATTGGGGTCATAACCCTTCGGCAGCAACACCCACATGCGCCCCTGCTGTTTCATCTTGCCCGCCACTGCACCGGCTTCGTCGCCAAATCCCCAGTAGAAATCGGCACGCACCGCGCCGTTAATTGCGCCGCCCGTATCCTGCGCAACCATCAAACGGTTCAGCGCCGTTTTCGTATTGGGGAAAGTTGTCGACAGAAACACCGGAACACCCAACGGCACCACACGCTGATCCACCGCGATGCTTCGCTCGCCGGTCAATGGCACGCCCAGTGTGCCGATCGGACCACTTTGTTCGCCCGGTAATTCCTTGAAAAAAACATAGCTGGGATTGATGTTCATGAAGGCCTGGATTTTCGATGGGTTGCGACGCGCCCATTCCTTGATACCTTGCATGGACGCATGCTCGGCCCTGATTTGACTGCGGCGAATCAAGGCACCGCCGAGGGATCGAAACGGATGGCCGTTTTGATCGGCATAGCCTACGCGCATGCGGGTGCCATCGGGCAACAGAATCTGTCCGGAACCCTGAATCTGCAGGAAAAATAATTCCACTGCGTCTTCCACCCATGCAAGCTCGAGACCCTTGAGTGGCGCGCCGCTGGATTCAATTTCGCTGCGATCAAAATACGGCACCAGTTTGTTGCCGACGATGCGGCCGCGCAATCGTTTGAATTTAAGATCCGGATAAACGTCGCTTAAATCGACCGACACCAGATCCTGCGGCTGTCCGTAGATCGGATATTTGAATGTTTCGGTACGCACGCGTGAGCCGTGCAGCAGCGGTTCGTAGTAACCGGTCACCAATCCAGTATCGGATTCGTCCGCGTTGACGACTTTGAAGGGGTCAAAATTTTCACGAAAGTATCGGCGAATTATTTCCGGGCGTGCTTTTGGTGGGACGGCAGAGCCCGCAGCACACGCCGCGCTCCATTCTGGTTTTGCTGCGAGCGTCGTGCAGCCCTGCAAAAACGCGGCGAGCGCATCGGTGGGGTCATCGGCATTGAAGCTGGGCAGGCCTTCCCACGGCGCGCGTTCGAGTCGACCACGAACGGGTTCCGGTGGCGTTGGTATTGGCGCAACCGATTCAAGTATCGCGATGGCCGGCGCAGCCGTCACTGGTGCCGTGCAGACGTTACAGACCTCGCAGGCCGCACATTTGGGTGCGGGCGGTGGGATGTATTGAGGCGCACTCGCACAGCTCGCAAGAATGGCAGTGCCCGCGAGGGCGAATGAAATGCGAGAATGCAAAATACGAAAGTGCAAAATGCAAAAGTGCAAAATACGAAATTGCACGTGCGCGGAACGAATCAGGCCAATCATGTAGTTTTGCGTCGGTCTCATGTTGCCGCGAGTATATCAATCGCGTTGACGCGTGCCGTTTGGCCGAATCGCTTTGGCATTTTAGTCAGCGTTGAATATTGGAGAAATAGATGGTCTGGGTATTTGCGCAGGTATTTCTAGCGTTCGCGCTGGCGGTGTTTATTGTCTGGTGGACGTTTCCGAAGAAGAAGAAACCGAAACCACCTGAAGTTCGCGGCAAGGATGCCGACGAAAAAAGCAAGCTTTAGTGCAACACGCGTGGCACCGAAAGTGTGAACTCCGGTATCACTGCGTCGAACCTGGTACCGTCTTCCGCAAGCATCTGGTAGGTGCCGCGCATGGTGCCGACCATCGTGCTCAATGACGAACCTGATGTGTACTCATACGATGAGCCGGGTTTGATCGTCGGCTGTTCGCCGACTACACCCATGCCGCGCACTTCCTGTACCTGATTGTCCGAGTCGGTGATGACCCAGTGGCGGCTAACGACTTTTGCTGATACCTGGCCGGTATTGAAAATACGAATCGCGTAGGCAAAAACATACTGGTCGTTCTCTTCATCGGACTGTTCGGGAAGATAAAACGCCTGCGCGGTGACGTCGATTGCGTATTTTTTTGTCTCATTCATAAAACAATGCTAACACGCTAAAATGTACGCATTCCTGAAAGCGTTTTCATGACTTTTCGTATTGCTCCCTCGATTCTTTCCGCCGATTTTTCCCAACTGGGTGAAGAGGTCGGCGCCGTCATTGCGGCTGGCGCAGACTTGATTCATTTCGACGTCATGGACAATCATTTCGTACCGAATCTCACTATCGGCCCGATGGTTTGCGAGGCGGTGCGACCGCATAGCAAACGCGTGGATGGCAGCAAAATTCCCATTGATGTGCATTTGATGGTCAAACCGGTGGATCGGATCGTGCCTGACTTTGCAAAGGCGGGTGCGGATATCATCAGTTTTCACCCCGAGGCGTCTGACCATATTGATCGCACGCTCGCACTGATTCGCGAAAACGGCTGTAAAGCGGGACTTGTGTTCAACCCGGCGACGCCACTCAGCTATCTCGATCACGTGATGGACAAAGTGGATCTGATCCTCATCATGTCGGTTAACCCCGGATTCGGCGGACAAAAATTCATACCTTCAGCATTGGCGAAATTGGCAGAGGCGAAAAAACGGATCACCGCGGAAGTTGCAAAATCCGGGCGTGAAATCTGGCTTGAAGTCGATGGTGGTGTGAAGACAGAAAATATTGCCGATATCGCCAGAGCCGGTGCCGACACATTTGTTGCAGGCTCGGCGATTTTTGGGCAAGCCGATTATCTTGCGACGATCAGCGCAATGCGCGGCGAATTGGCAAAGGCACGTGTATGACCGTTGAGTTGGATGCGCCAAACCCCAGCACTGGCGCGGCTCCCGGCGGCATTGCCATGGAGAGCGGCGTGGATATTGGCTCTCAGGCCGATGTGCCTGCGGACGGGGATGTCGTTGTCAAGAAACCCAAGCTGCGCGCGAAGCCCAAATTTGCGTTTCCCGTTCCGCTCAGAGCGGTGCTGTTGGATCTCGATGGCACATTGCTGGATACCGTGGGCGACATCGCGACTGCGGCGAACATGATGCGTGCGGCGCTCGGCTTTGTGCCGCTGGATCCTGCGCTGATTAAAACTTATGTCGGCAAAGGTATTGCGAATCTTGTTGCGAAGACGCTCAAAGATGCCGTCGGCGAAGTTGGCCCCACTGCGCTGAAAGTCGCTGTTGCGAATTTTGAGCGACAGTATGACAAGTGTTTTGGCGACACCTCGATTCCTTTTCCCGGTGTGATCGATGGCCTGAATGCGTTGCGGGACAAAGGATTCCGGCTCGGATGTGTCACTAACAAAGCTGAAAAATTCACCTTGCCGCTACTGGAAAAATCGGGCCTCAGCGGTTATGTCGAACTCGTTCTTTCCGGTGACTCCCTGCCCGAAAAGAAACCACATCCGCTGCCGCTCCAACACGCGGCGAAGTTTTTTGACTGCAACACCGCCGAGTTGCTGCTGATCGGCGATTCGGTGAACGACGCCGAAGCGGCGCGCGCGGCAGGTTGCCCCGTGTTTATCGTTCCCTACGGCTACAACGAAGGCCAGGAACTTCGCGGGCTGGACTGCGACGCATTTATCGACGATATTCCTTCGGCGCTAAAATTTGTTAAAGTGATGCCTCCGCATTAACTTCTTCCCCAATTCAACATGACTTTCAGCAAACAGGTTTGGACGTGGCGATGGCATAACTGGCGCTAAGTAATTAGCTGCCGTGTTGTCCCGCTGTCCAATACAACCTTTGCTGGAAAATCATGAACGAAACTCAATTCGCGGCACTCGCCGCGCAGGGCTACAACCGAATCCCCGTCACGCTTGAGACCTTCGCGGACCTGGATACGCCGCTGTCGATCTATCTCAAGCTGGCCAATAAACCGTTTTCGTATCTGCTCGAATCCGTCATTGGCGGCGAGCGATTCGGGCGCTATTCAATCATCGGCTTGCCTGCGCGCGAATGGCTGCGGGTAAAAGGCAAGGAATGCGCGATTGTGCGGGCAAAAACGGGCGGACAGACCGAGACGCTGGAGCATGTTTTCGTCAAGGACCCACTGGTGTTTGTTGAAAAATATCGCAAGCGCTTCAACGCAGCGCCGATTGAGGGCGCGCTCCGATTCGCCGGCGGGCTGGCCGGCTATTTTGGCTATGACACGGTGCGCTACGTCGAGCACAAGCTCGAACTCGATGAGCACGCCCTGAAAAAAGACGTGATCGGCACACCCGATATTTTATTGATGCTGTCGGACGAACTTGCGGTGGTGGACAATCTTTCCGGCAAGCTGCATTTGATCGTATACGCCGATCCCGCCCGCGAGAATGCTTTCGTAAATGCGCAGCGACGTTTGACCACGCTGCGACTGGGTTTGCGCGAACACGCGCCGCTTCCCGTGTACGTGCCTGGTGCTGTGGCGCAAGAGCCGGTATCCGAAATCGGTAAGGAAGCATTTCTGAAGGCGGTTGCGAAATGCAAGCAGTACATCGTCGATGGCGACATCATGCAAGTGCAAATTTCGCAGCGGATTTCGCAATCCTTCGATGCGCCGCCGATCAACCTGTATCGGGCATTGCGCTCAATCAATCCTTCGCCCTACATGTTTTATTTCGACATGGGTGACTTCCATATCGTCGGCGCCTCGCCGGAAATTCTGGTGCGCCAGGAAGGCAGCAAAGTGACGGTACGTCCGATTGCCGGCACGCGCAAACGTGGCGATACCACTGAGCGCGACCTCGCCCTCGAAATTGAATTGAAAAATGATCCCAAGGAACTGGCGGAACATTTGATGCTGATTGATCTTGGTCGCAATGACCTGGGTCGCATCGCAAAAACCGGCAGCGTGAAAGTGACTGAACAAATGGTGGTGGAGCGTTACTCGCATGTGATGCATCTGGTGTCGAATGTTGACGCGGAAATTCGCGATGACGTTGGCCCGATCGATTTGCTGCGGGCGACTTTTCCGGCCGGTACGGTAGCGGGCACGCCGAAAGTGCGCGCGATGGAAATCATCGATGAACTCGAACCCAGCAAACGTGGCGTTTATGCGGGTGCAGCGGGGTATCTTGGATTTAACGGCAACATGGATTTGGCGATTGCGATTCGTACCGGTGTTGTCAAAGACGGCACGCTTTACGTGCAGGCGGCAGCGGGCATCGTTGCCGATTCGGTGCCAGAACTCGAATGGCAGGAAACCGAAAACAAGGCACGTGCCCTGCTGCGCGCGGCCGAAATGGTGTCGCTCGGCATCGACACCAATCCATCGTGAGGAGAGAAAAATGTTACTCATGATCGATAACTACGATAGCTTTACGTTCAACCTGGTTCAGTATTTTGGCGAACTGGGCGAAGATGTGCTGGTCAAGCGAAACGATGAAATTTCGCTGCTGGATATCGAAAAACTCGCACCTGCGCGAATCGTGATTTCACCGGGGCCTTGTTCACCGACGGAGGCGGGGATTTCCGTACCCACTGTTGAAAAATTTGCGGGGAAAATCCCGATTCTGGGTGTGTGCCTGGGACACCAAAGCATCGGGCAGGCGTTTGGCGGCAGAGTGGTGCATGCGAAAACGCTGATGCATGGGAAAACCTCGCAGATGACCCACACCGGCGCAGGTGTATTCTCGGACCTGCCATCACCGTACCGAATCACTCGTTACCACTCGCTGGTGATCGAGCGCGAAACTTGTCCTGATTGTCTTGAAGTGACTGCGTGGACCGACGACGGCGAGATCATGGGATTGCGGCACAAGACGCTCGCTGTGGAGGGCGTGCAGTTCCATCCTGAATCGATCATGACCGAACATGGTCATGCGTTATTGGAGAATTTTCTAAGGATGAAGGTTTGAATATGTTTACTGCACAGGAAGCCATCAGCCGTCTTTCCGATAAACGCGAGATATTCTTCGATGAAATGGTCGATCTGTTCCGTCAAGTCATGGAAGGCAAGGTCACACCGGTACAACTTTCCGCAATTCTCATGGGCCTGCATGTGAAGACCGAGACGGTGTCCGAAATTGCGGCTGCCGCGAAAGTGATGCGCGAATTCTCCACCAAAGTTGATGTTGGTGACTTGCCGAATCTGGTGGATACCTGTGGCACAGGCGGTGATAAATCGCATACGTTTAACATTTCAACTGCCACAGCGTTCGTCGCTGCTGCTGCTGGCGCACGCGTTGCGAAACACGGGGGTCGCTCGGTGTCCTCGCAATCAGGTAGCGCCGACGTATTGGAAGTACTGGGCGTGAATGTGAATCTGTCGCCCGCGCAGGTTGCAGAGTCGATCAAACAGGTTGGATTGGGTTTCATGTTCGCGCCAATTCATCACCCCGCGATGAAATACGCTGCGCCGATTAGGAAAGAACTGGGTATGCGCACGATTCTCAATATTCTTGGCCCGTTGACGAATCCAGCCGGTGCCCCTAACCAGTTGATGGGCGTATTTCACAGCGATCTGGTCGGTATTCAGGCGCGCGTGTTGAAAGAGCTGGGTTCGAAACATGTCATGGTAGTACATGGAGAAGATGGACTCGACGAGATCACGATTTCAGGGCCCACTCTGGTGGCCGAACTAAAACACGGTTTTGTCACTGAGTTCAAAATTGAACCCAAGCAATTCGGGCTCGATATCGCTCCGATTGAGGCGATCAAGGCGAAGGACAAAGAGTCGTCGAAAGAAATGGTGCTGGGTGTGCTGGACAATAAGTCCGGCCCGGCAAAGGACATCGTGATGCTCAATGCCGGGGCGGCGATCTATGTTGCGGGTTTGGCAAATGATTTGTGGGGTGGTGTCACCAAGGCGCGCGAAATGATCGAGAGCGGAAAAGCACGTGCGAAGCTTGACGCGCTCGTCAAATTCTCGTCGGCAATTTAGATTTCCTTCGAAAGGCTGGCCGGAGACCGCTACGCATGTCGGATATCCTGAAAAAAATCCTTGCGACCAAGCGTCGCGAAGTTGTCGAGGCGAAGCTGAGGCGGCCACTGGCGGAAATAGAAGCACTCGTCAGGGATATGCAACCAACGCGCGATTTTGTTGGCGCGATTCGCGCCAAGCGCGCGGCAGGTAAGGCGGCGGTGATTGCAGAAATCAAGAAAGCCAGTCCCAGCGCCGGGGTTTTCCGCGCAGGCCTTGCGGGAGTCGGCGCAACGTTTGAGCCGGCCAGATTTGCGCAAAGCTATGAGGCGCACGGTGCTGCCTGCCTTTCAGTACTCACCGACAGTGAGTACTTTCAAGGATCAATGGAAGACTTGGTCGCAGCGCGTGCGGCTTGCCGTTTGCCGGTGCTTCGGAAAGACTTTATTGTGGATCCGTATCAAATCGTCGAAGCCCGGGCGATGGGCGCTGATGCGGTTCTGTTTATCATGGGGGCGGTGCCCGTTGAAGCGTTTGTGGAATGGGAGGCACTTGCTGCAGGACTTGGCCTGGCTGTGCTTGCGGAGTCTCATCAAGCAGATGAACTGCAACAAGCACTCATGCTCAAGACGCCATTGATTGGCATTAATAATCGCGATCTGAAGCAATTCAAGACAAATATTGAAACTACGCTAACGCTAAAGGAGCTTGTTCCTCCGGATAGAATTTTGGTGACTGAAAGCGGCATTTCCGATATTGCCATCGTGAAGAAGATGTACGGTTGCGGAGTAGGCACTTACCTTGTTGGAGGTGCGTTGATGGAATCATCCGATCCGGGTGCTGCCCTCATGATGCTCTTTGCAGACACACTGCGATAACTTGCCTGTGATTGAGGTGTCGTGTATTGCGGCGATAAGCGTGCCTGTTGCGCAAACGCAACAGGCTGCCTTTGCTGTGGCTAATTTCACAGTGTTCACTTGAGCAAGTGCGCTAAATTTGGCAATATGACGGCGGCTTCTCAAAAGATTTTGGCATTACGATGGTGGGAGAAGTTGCTACGTGGGTGTTAGCCGGTTTGGCGCAACGTACAGGTGGCATGCTCTACCCCAAGAGGTTTTTGTGTTGTGAAGAATTAAAAAGCCTCAACTTAACCCTAAGGAGATTTTTGATGAACAAAAAATTGATCGCACTCGCTGTCGCTGGCGCAACATTCGCCCCGGCCGTCATGGCGCAATCGGCTAACCCCGTGACCCTCTATGGTCGCGCCTGGGAAATGGTCAACAGCGTGAAAGCCGAAGGTGGTGCGACATCGGTGTCAAGAAGGACAACGGTGGTAAACGAGTCATCCTTGATCGGTATTCGCGGTACTGAAGATGTCGGCGGTGGACTGAAAGCGTTCTTCCAACTGGAAATGGGTTTCACTCCGGAAGAAAACGTCACGTCTGTGAGCGCATTGAACCCCGCTCCAGCCGCAACCCCTATCAATATCAACAACAGCCCTGTTTCCGGACGTAATAGCGGTGTTGGTCTGCAAGGTGGCTTCGGTAGCGTCATCATCGGACGTTGGGACAGCCCGTTCAAACTCTCCGCGATTTTCGTCGATCCTTATGAGCAGAACACCATCGGCAATCAGTTGGCAGTGATCAATACGAGCGATTTTAATCGCCGTGAAGTCAACATGGTTCAATACTGGTCGCCGAACATCAATGGTTTTTCACTTCGTGCGATGTACGGCGCAGATGAAGGTAAAACCGCGACGACCAATCCGAACTCCGTCAGCGCAAGCATCGACTACGCTGCTGGCCCGTTCAGAATCAATTACGCTAACGAGAAGCATAAAGACACGCGTGGAGCGGCGGTTACTGCTGGTGTGACCGAAAAGGGGCAAAATCTCGCAGCGACTTTTGTCTTCGGCCCGTTCAAAATCGGTGCGTTGACGCAGAAAATCAGGTCGACCGACCGCACGGACAAGAAAGCGTATCAAGCCTCACTTACCTATACCGTCGGCATGCATCAGTTCATGGCCACGGTTGGGCGGTTAAAGGACGGTGGCTTGACGACGGCCGGTGTTATTCAGCCGGAAAGCAAACTTTCGACCGTTGGATATAACTACAACTTCTCCAAGAGAACGACCTTCATGGCACGCTATGCTTCGCTCAAGAACAATGTGGCGGCAAACGTTGGCTTGAATGCATCTGGATTGCCGGGCATTGTAGTTGATGCTGATCCAAAGGGTATGGGTGTAGGTCTGCGCCACACGTTCTAAACCGTTTAGTTTGAGACCACAAAAACGGGCACCTTTGGGTGCCCGTTTTTTTTTGAATGCAAAAAATGAATTTGCGAGACCGCCTGATTTGTGAGCTGGATACCGGCATGAGAACTATGTTTGCAAAAGCACGTTCCGGGCGACCCCAGCCGTTGCCATCCATTGCTAATCCCGATGCTGCTGATCCGGTAGCCGATAAGGCGGCGATTGCAGAGTCTATCCGGCTCATGCGCGTGAACCATTGTGGAGAGGTCTGTGCGCAGGCGCTATACCAAGGCCAGGCGCTGGTCGCAATGGCAGATCAGACGAGATCGCTGCTTGTTCAGGCAGCGAAGGAGGAGCACGACCACCTTGCCTGGTGCGAGTCACGCCTCGGAGAAATGGGTGGTGACAAGAGTCGATTGCTCCCTTTGTTTTATGCGGGTGCCTTCAGCGTTGGCGTTGTGTCTGGATTATTGGGGGACAAATGGAGTATGGGATTCCTGGTCGAGACCGAGCGACAGGTAGAAACACATCTGCATAACCATCTCGGACGCATTTCTCCAACCGACACGCGTAGTCGCGTAATTATTGAAACAATGCGCGAAGACGAGATTCGCCACGGTCAATCTGGTTCGCAACTCGGAGCAATGCCACTACCAAGACCGATTAAGACGGCGATGTCCATGTTCTCGCGCGTGATGACCGGATCCACATACTGGATTTGATCGCGCTAACTGGTGGTGGCCGCTTGCCGGATTTCGAAGTCGTGGGTAATTTGTGCCGTTTTGGCTAGCATCGCTGAAGCAGAACAATAGACTTCTGCGGACAGTTTGACGGCACGTTCGACTTTGCCAGGATTCAAGCCATTGCCACTCACAATAAAATGAAAATGGATCGAGACAAAGACCTTAGGGTCAATGGGCGCTCTTTCCGCCTGTAGCTCTACCACGCAGTCTGTTACCTGTTCACGTCCTTTCTTGAGGATATGCACGACATCGTAGGCGCTACAGGCACCGGTTCCGATGAGTACCGTTTCCATCGGACGTGGACCGAGATTTCGTCCGCCGGCCTCAGGCGAGCCATCCATGACGAAAGCATGGCCGCTTTCGCTTTCGCCCAAAAAAGCGACGTTTTCAATCCATTTAATGCGTGCTTTCAAAGATTCCTCCAGAGGTTCCATAGTGTATATCCAACGCAACCGGGATTTGAGCGTAACTGAGCCGACCAAGACAAAATTGACACGGAGTGCTTGAATTTACTATAATTTCGAGTTCTGCCAAGTACCCCCCCGTTTGCTTGGCGATAAGGATTGTTGCCGTGGTGTCCCCGCAAGGGTGTCCAAACAGCATGGATTTCCGACAATTATTTACAAGCATCCGGTCAGCTGCCCGGTGGTAGCCATAAACCACGCAGCGCCATACTAGCGAGTACTGCAATGAAAACATTTTCTGCCAAGCCACACGAAGTCGTGCATGACTGGCTCCACGTTGATGCGACCGACCAAATCCTGGGTCGTCTTGCTTCAGCCGTAGCCCTGCGTTTGCGCGGCAAGCATAAGCCCGAGTACACACCACACGTCGATACTGGTGATTTTATCGTCGTCACGAACGTGGAAAAACTGCGTGTCACCGGCAACAAAGGTGAGCAAAAGACCTACTACCGCCACACTGGATATCCAGGCGGCATCTACGAAACTAACTTCAACAAGCTCCAGCAAAAGCATCCTGAGCGCGTCCTCGAAAAGGCCGTCAAGGGAATGTTACCGAAAGGTCCGCTGGGCTACGCAATGATCAAGAAGCTGAAAGTGTATGCAGGTGGTACGCATCCGCACAGTGCCCAGCAACCCAAAGAACTCAAGATCTAAGCCTAAGGAACAGCGAATATGGTCGGTAAATATCATTACGGAACGGGCCGTCGCAAGAGCGCGGTGGCACGTGTATTCATGAAGCCTGGCAAGGGCGACATCGTGGTCAACGACAAGCCGCTGGATATATATTTTTCCCGCGAAACTGGTCGCATGGTGGTGCGCCAGCCTTTGGAACTTGTTGGCAGCGTAGACAAGTTCGACATTATGGTCACGGTACTTGGCGGCGGCGAATCTGGTCAGGCTGGTGCGGTGCGTCATGGCATTACGCGTGCACTGATTGACTATGATGCAACCTTGAAACCGCAACTCTCCAAGGCGGGTCTGGTTACACGCGATGCACGTGAAGTGGAACGCAAGAAAGTTGGTTTCCACAAAGCGCGTCGTCGCAAACAGTTCTCGAAACGCTAAGCGCAACGTGCTTTTTCAATGGAAAAAGCCGCTGTCGCGGCTTTTTCCTTATTTGGAAGTGCGCGTACCAGTGGTTTCACAGGCATCAATTAGGTCAAAGGAGCAAGCTCTCCAATGTTGAGCGAAATGAAGCTTCGTGGTGCATGGCGAAAAATTCGTTCCAAGATCGGAATTCGCTCCGAAAAGGTGGCAATCAAGCGCCACTCGCCCTGGTACATGAAATTTGCGGGATACGGTCTGATGATGGGCGTTGCGGGCGCTGTCGCATGGTACTTAGTGGACAATAGTTACAAGATTACCGGCTTTAACCGCGAAGAGGCGACAGCACAAATTGCCAAGCTGACCAGTGAGAATGAGCGCATCAAACGTGAATTCGATCTCACCAAAACGTTGCTTAACGAGCGCGAAGGTCAACTCAAGGTTGAGCAATCCGCGCAGTCGGAACTTGCCAAAAACCTTGGCCAGATTCAGGACGAGAATTCGGGCCTCAAAGAGGACTTGGCTTTTTTGCGCAATATCATGTCCTCAGGAAACGTGCCCGAAGGCTTAAATATTGCCAACCTGAAAATCGAAGCAGATGCGCTACCGAATGAATTTCGCTTTCGCATGCTCCTGACCCAGGGTGGACAGCGCAAGCAGGATTTCAAGGGTAAAGTGCAGGTGATTGCACGGATTCAAATGGGTACGCAACAAACCGCTCTCAGCTTTCCATCGGACGCTGAGATACGCGGTCCGGGGGGTGAAATTGATTTCCGCTATTATCAAAAAGTAGACGGTCGGTTTAAAATTCCACAAGGCGCGCAGTTAAAAAGTATTCAGGTCCGTGTCCTTGCGCTACCTGGCTACGAGGTTCGTAGCCAGAAAAGCGTCAATCTCTGAAGGAGTGAGTCATGAGTTTTTTTGCCAACAAATCCAACAAAGCCAGTGCGATCGATAGCTTGATCGGCGCCGGTACCACGATCAACGGCGACGTGAATTTCACCGGTGGGCTGAGAGTCGATGGCGTGGTCAAGGGTAATATCAGGGCGGTAGGTGACAAGCCAGGCACGTTAGTGCTCTCAGAGTTGGCGAAAGTGGAAGGCGAGATAGACGTAGGTCATGTGGTTGTCAATGGTACGGTAGCGGGTCCCGTGCGTGCCAAAGAGTATCTCGAACTCCTGCCAAAGGCGCGGGTCACAGGGGATGTTAGCTATAAAACAATCGAAATCCACGTCGGCGCCATCGTCATGGGACGCATGGTCCATGAAGGGGAATCCAGATTGCTTGCCGATAAGGTGATAGAGTTCAAGCCTGCCTTGGGGAATTGAATTTGACCCGTGTGCCCTGATATATGCTGTATTGCTAGGAGATGAAAAATGAATGATATGTCGATGATGCCTTCCCCGCTGTTGTTTTCCGATAGCGCTGCTGACAAGGTGAAGGCGCTGATCGTTGAAGAAGGGAACGATGATCTCAAGCTTCGCGTATTCGTCACTGGCGGCGGTTGCTCCGGATTACAGTACGGTTTTACGTTTGACGAAATCACCAATGAAGATGACACAATTCTTGAGAAAAATGGCGTTCATTTGCTGATAGATCCGATGAGCTACCAATATCTGATCGGCGCTGAAATCGACTATACCGAAGGTCTTGAAGGCGCCCAGTTCGTCATCAAGAATCCAAATGCGTCCAGCACCTGTGGCTGCGGGTCTTCATTTTCAGTGTAGCGCGGCAATCAACGCTCGCACGGGCACACTAGAAATGGCTGCAATAGCAGCCATTTTTGTTTATAATTCAATGCTGTTCGCAACTGCAATCACACTCAAGAGGTAAACATGGCTGGAGAAAAAAAGCGCACCCGTCGCAATACGCTGGAGCGCAAATGTTTGAGCAAATACTTCAAGCGTCTCTTTATCGGCGCGAACAAGTCCACATTCAAGATGCTTGAAACGATCAAGAAGGTTTAATTCGTTTCGCGTTTCTAGACAAAAAAACCGCCGGAGTCATCCGGCGGTTTTTTTTCGTCTGCTCAAAGTGTCCCCGTCGGGATCAGATTAGGACGATGCATGTTGCATTGCAGCATCGAAAGTCATTGACACATTTTGAGTCCAGTAATACGCTCAATTTAAACGAACGTTTGAATTCATCCGAAAAACATATAACTCACTGATTGCTAATGCTAAATGGCTCCAAGCTCAATCCAACGATTACCGCGTAACGGCAATGTAACAGCCGAAGGAGTGGTTGAACCGACCGATACAAAGTCGAAAATTCTCGATGCGGCCGAGGAGCTTTTTATGGAACACGGCTTCGAAGCCACGTCCTTGCGCCTAATCACAACCGCGGCTGGTGTGAATCTGGCTGCCGTGAACTACCACTTTGGCTCAAAAGAAGAATTGTTTCAGGCGGTACTCACGCGCAGACTGGATCCGATGAACCATGATCGCATGCAATTGCTTTCGGCGTACGAGATCGCTGCAGCGGGCAAACCGCTAACTTGCGAAAAGATTTTAGCTGCAATGTTCATTCCCGCCTTGAAGCTCGCGCGCGACTACGAACAGGGCGGAAAGAATTTTTTGCGGTTGCTGGGACGCGCGTACGCCGACCCGGCACCATTTATCCGCGAATTTCTTTCGAACCAGTATCGGGAAATGATTGCGCGGTTTCGCAGCGCATTCAGCCGTGCCCTGCCGCACATCCCGCGTGAGGAATTGTCGTGGCGTTTGCATTTCGTGATGGGCGCTTTGTCCTATACGTTGGCAGGTGCCGATATGCTGAAGATAATTTCGCAGCCACATCCGGAAGAAACAACCAACGACGAGTTGCTTTTGAAGCGGCTCGCTCCATTTTTGGCGGCTGGCTTGCGTTCACCCAGCGCACCGAGCTCAGTGGAAGATGACGGAAACCATTTATTTCAGGAAGCTTAGAAAGGGAAAACAATGATCACAATTCTGCTATCCATCGTTGTAGCAATCGCCATCATATGGATACTCGCCTATCACGCGGCAAGTGCTGCCGCATGGTCGCTGGTGGTAGGTATAGGCCTTCTCGGGCTCTCGGCTGGCGGCGTGTTGATGGGGGTATTTGCGGGTCTGCTGTGGATTGCGTTCATCGCTTTTGCGGTCGTCAGCAATCTCAAGTCATTGCGCCAAAGTTTGGTGACAGCGCCAATCTTCAAGATCTATAAGAACCTGCTTCCGCAAATGTCGCAAACCGAACGCGAGGCGCTCGATGCCGGCACCGTTTGGTGGGATGGCGATCTTTTCAGCGGCAAGCCCGACTGGAACAAACTGCTCGATTACCCGGCACCAAAATTAACCCCGGAAGAACAGGCTTTCATCGATGGCTCGACCGAAGAGTTGTGCGCGATGGCCAACGAATGGGAAATTTCGCACGAACGCTACGATTTGCCGCCCAATGTTTGGCAGTTCATCAAAGACAAAGGGTTCCTGGGAATGATCATCCCCAAGGAGTACGGTGGCTTGGGATTTTCAGCTTACGCGCATTCGCAAGTGGTGATGAAAATTTCCACGCGCAGTGGCACTGCGGCGGTATCCGTAATGGTCCCAAATTCGTTGGGGCCGGGCGAATTGCTGATGCACTACGGCACACCAGAACAGAAGAGTCACTATCTTCCTCGCCTCGCCAAGGGTCTGGAATTGCCGTGCTTTGCGCTGACCGCGCCAGACGCCGGCTCAGACGCCGCCTCAATGCCGGACGTCGGTATTATTTGCAAACAAATGTGGGAAGGAAAGGAAACGCTCGGCCTGCGCGTCACATGGGAAAAGCGCTACATCACGCTGGGGCCTGTTGCTACGATTCTCGGACTTGCATTCAAATGTTTTGATCCCGACAAACTGATTGGCGAGGTGAGCGATCTCGGCATTACCTGTGCGTTGATTCCGACCTCGCATAAGGGCGTAAACATCGGTCGCCGCCACTTCCCGTTAAACGCGGCATTCATGAACGGTCCGAATTCAGGCAAAGATGTATTCATTCCCATGGATTGGGTGATCGGCGGGCAACCGATGATTGGGCAGGGCTGGCGCATGCTGATGGAGTGCCTCGCAGCGGGCCGTTCAATTTCATTGCCTGCACAATCGATTGCTGCCGGCAAGTTTGCCTCGATGGCTACAGGTGCCTATTCACGCGTGCGCCAACAATTCAAAACACCGATCGGCAAATTTGAAGGCATCGAAGAACCCCTGGCGCGCATCGGTGGCTATACCTACCTGATGGATGCATGTCGCACCGTTACTGCAGGCGCGCTCGACATGGGAGAGAAGCCTTCAGTACTCTCGGCCATCTCGAAATATCACATGACCGAACGTATGCGCATTGTGCTCAACGATGCGATGGACGTACATGGCGGCAAGGGTATTTGTCTGGGACCGAACAACTACCTCGGTCGCGCATACCAGATGATTCCGGTTGCGATCACCGTCGAAGGCGCCAACATTCTCACCCGTTCACTCATCATTTTCGGTCAAGGCGCAATTCGATGCCATCCGTGGGTCCTGAAGGAAATGAAAGCCGCGCAGGAAGACTCGGTCGAAAAATTCGACGACGCTTTCTGGAATCACATTTCCTTCACGATCTCGAATGCGGCGCGCGCGATGTGGACCGGCATTTCCGGCGCGCGTGGATTACCTGCCCCCGCGTGTGACGACACGAAGCGCTATTACCAACAGCTCACGCGTTTTTCGACCGCCTTTGCATTGTTGGCTGACGTCAGCATGTTCGTCATCGGCGGCTCGCTGAAACGCAAAGAAAAATTATCAGCGCGACTGGGCGACGTACTTTCACTTTTGTATCTCTCGTCGTGCGCATTGAAGTTCTACGATCAGCGGGGGCGTCAAACCGACGAACTGCCGTTTCTGCGCTGGGCTTTGTACGATTCCGCGTTCAAGATCCAGGTGGCAATGGACGGCATCATCGACAACTTCCCAAATCGCGCAGTCGCGTTTGTGTTGAGAAGGCTCGTATTCCCGCGTGGCCTCACCCTGATTCAGCCGAGCGACCAGATGGGCCATGAAGTTGCCGATCTCCTGATCCAGCCGTCGGCGGCACGTAGTCGCCTGATCGCCGGAATGTATTTGCCAAAGAGTGATACCGATTTGATCGGCAAGCTGGAGGCGGCGATGCACGCTGTGATCGCAGCTGAACCCATCGAGGCGAAAGTGCGCGTCGCAAAAAAAGCGGGTCGCCTGAGCGGTCACGGCGCAGATGCGCAATATGAAGAGGCCATGAAACTCTCGGTGATCACCGAGACGGAATTGGCGCTTTGGAAGCGTGCGCGCGTGCTGCAACACGAAATCATCATGGTCGATGATTTCGATAAACACTTTGGCAAGCAGGCGAGTAGCGTGCCGCCAGTCTGGCAACAAGCCGAGGCTGCCGAATGAGCGGAAAAGTTTATGTGGTCGACGGTGCACGCACGCCATTCCTCAAAGCCCGGAACAAACCCGGCCCGTTCTCTGGCGGAGATTTGGCGGTAGGTTGCGGGCGACCTTTGCTGGCGCGGCAGAAATTCGCGCCGACAGAGTTCGATGAAGTCATCGTTGGTGCCGCGATGCCTTCGGCAGACGAAGCCAACATTGGCCGCGTGGTCGCGTTGCGTCTTGGCTGCGGCGATAAAGTACCGGCGTGGACGGTGATGCGAAATTGCGCTTCGGGCATGCAGGCACTTGATTCAGCGTGCATGAATATTCTTGCGAGCCGCGCGAATCTGGTGTTGGCCGGTGGCACCGATGCGATGAGCCATGCGCCGCTATTGTTCGGGCCGGCGATGGTAAGTTGGCTGGCAGATTGGTCCGCCGCAAAATCGTTCGGCCAGCGCGCCGGGTTGATGGTGAAATTTCGGCCTGCGTATCTGGCGCCCGTTATCGCCATTCTCAAAGGACTCACCGATCCGATCGTAAAGCTGTCGATGGGCCAGACCGCAGAAATCGTCGCGAAGCGTTTCGGCATTACGCGACTGATGATGGACGAATTCGCGAACGAGTCGCATCAAAAAGTAGTCGCTGGTCGCGCAGCTGGACACTTCAGCGAGATTGAGGCCCTGATCGACAGCAGGGGCAATGTTTACAAGGATGACGACGGTGTCCGCGCCGATTCCACGCTCGCAGGTCTCGCTAAACCGCGCCCAGTTTTTGACAAGACCTATGGCACCGTCACCGCCGGCAACGCCTCACAGGTAACCGATGGTGCGGCGATGCTGATCCTCGCCTCTGAGGCAGCCGTCGCCAAGTACAATCTCCAACCTTTGGGCGCGATTGTCGATTCGCAGTGGAGCGCACTCGACCCAAGCGAGATGGGACTCGGGCCCGTGCACGCGATCACACCGATGCTGCAGCGCAACGGTCTTGGCCTGAATGATCTCGATGCCCTCGAAATAAACGAAGCGTTTGCCGCACAGGCGCTGGGTTGTCTCGCCGCGTGGGAGTCGGATGCCTACTGCAGGGAAAAACTTGGGCTCGACAAGGCATTTGGCAAAATGGATCGTGCGAAATTTAATGTCGATGGTGGCGCAATTGCCATCGGCCATCCCATCGGCGCGTCTGGCGCGCGCGTCGTTCTGCATGCGCTCAAAACGCTAGCACGCACCGGCGGCAAACGTGCTGCGGCGTCGCTTTGCATTGGTGGTGGGCAGGGTGGCGCGATGTTGCTTGAGAGAGCTTGAAAAAGTACAAACTCCAGTATTGGCGAGGCTCATGGGCACAAAGTGGCTGAAAAGGCGCGCCAGCGCTTGAGTTTTTCTAAATTTCGCTGGGCAGCGCAGCCTGCAACAATAAATCAGCAACACACTTTCGGATTGAGGGAATAGCACCATGTCGAATTGGAAACACTGGCGACTCGATGTCGATGCCGCGCAACTGGCGTGGCTCACATTTGACCGTGCGAATTCATCGACCAACACGTTTTCCAGCGAAGCGCTGCGCGAGCTGGGCGAGATTTGTGCGCAGCTTGCAGCGCAGCCGCCGAAGGGCTTGGCCATTCTCTCGGCAAAAGAAAACGGCTTCGCTGCAGGTGCCGACATCGATGAATTCACGACACTTAAAAACAGTGATGAAGCCTTTGCATTCACCAAACTCGGCAACGATGTATTCGACCAAGTCGCCGCATTGCCATTCCCGACAGTCGCGTTGATACATGGCTTCTGCATGGGTGGCGGAACTGAGCTCGCACTTGCATGTAAATATCGCATCGCTGACGACGGCGCAAAAACAAAAATGGCGTTGCCGGAAGTAATGCTCGGCATCGTGCCCGGCTGGGGCGGCGCCAAACGCATGCCACTGCTGATCGGGGCAGCGCAGGCGCTCGACCTGATGCTGACTGGTCGTGCAGTCGATGGCAGACGTGCAAAGAACATGGGCCTTGTGGATGTCATCGCGCCACGCCGGCATTTCACCAACGCGGCAACAATGTTGCTTGGCAAACCGCCGGCAATGCATCAGCCGGCATTCAAGGATGCCATCACCAATTGGCCCATCGTGCGTGGTTTTGTTGCGAGTGCTTCGCTCAAGCAAGTCGCGAAGAGGGCGCGCAAGGATCATTACCCGGCACCCTACGCGATCATCGATCTGTGGCAGAACTACGGTGGCGATCCGCGCAATGTTCCGCAAGACCAACCCTATTCGATCGCCGGAATGTTCAAGCATCCGACTACCGCAAATCTCATCCGCATTTTCAAATTGCAGGATCGCTTGAAGGCGCTAGGCGCGAGCGATGTGAACATCAAGCACGTTCATGTCGTCGGCGCGGGTGTGATGGGTGGCGATATCGCCGCGTGGTGCGCGCTAAAAGGATTCACGGTGACGCTGCAGGATCTCGATCACGCGCGAATCGCACCCGCGATCAAACGCGCCGCGGACATGTACAAGAAACGTCTCAAGCAACCGCACCTCATTCAGGCCGCGATGGACCGGTTGATTCCGGATATCAAGGGTGATGGCGTGAATCACTGCGATCTCGTGATTGAGGCCATTGTCGAGAACGCGGAAATCAAGAAAAAACTTTACGCGCAGATTGAGCCGAAACTGAAAATGTCGGCCATTCTTGCGACCAACACGTCATCCATTCCCTTGCAGGAATTGTCGCTTGGACTGGCGAGACCAGAACGTCTGGTTGGCATCCATTTCTTCAACCCCGTCGCGCAGATGATGCTGGTTGAAATTGTCGAGGGCCCGCAAACATCAGCAGACGTGATGAAGCTCTCGCAGGCATTTGTGAAAAAAATCGACAAGCTGCCACTCCCGGTGAAATCCGCCCCCGGCTTTTTGGTCAATCGCATTCTTACGCCCTACATGACAGAGGCACAAGTGATGCTGGAAGAAGGGTTTTCGGCAGAAACCATTGATGCCGCGGCGCGTGAATTTGGTATGCCGATGGGTCCGATTGAGTTGGCCGATACCGTTGGCCTGGATGTGGGTCTCGCCGTAGGCAAGGAACTCGCCAAGCCCGGTGGACCTGAGCCCAAGAAAATTCAGGAATTGGTTGCCGCCAAAAAACTCGGCAAGAAATCCGGCGAAGGGTTTTACAAATGGGTTAACGGCAGGCCACAAAAAGCCGGCGGTTTTGGCATATCGGATCTGGCACCTTTGTGGATGCGCATGACACTGCCCGCTGTGAACGAGGCAGTCGCCTGTGTGCGTGAAGGCATTGTCGTCGATGCGGATCTTTGCGATGCGGGTGTAATTTTCGGAACCGGCTTTGCGCCGCATCGTGGCGGCCCGCTCAATTACCTGAAGAGCGCAGGCAAGGAAAAACTGCTGGCGGAAATGAAGCTGCTTGAACAAAAGCATGGCGCACGATTTGCGCCAGATGCTGGCTGGAGCCAGTATTAACCATGGCGTACGTGATGGCGTTGTGGGGGAGGCTATCCACTAAACCAATGGGCAAATGGCTATTTGGAAAAGCCATTTGTTTTACCGCGCCATATTTTTCGACCATCAAGCCGCGCTTTGAGGAATTCAAACCCGGCTATGCCCGCGTAAGCATGAAAAAGCGGCGTGCGGTCGAGAATCATATCGGTACAGTCCACGCGATCGCCGTGTGCAATCTGGCCGAGTGCGGCGCTGGCACGTTGATGGAAGCGAGCCTGCCGCCGTCGATGCGCTGGTTACCCAAGAGCATGAATGTGCAGTACCTTAAAAAATCCGAAACCGATTTGACTGCCGAGTGCACTGCTGCCGATTTTGGTGACGGCCCCGCCCGCGACGTGATCGTCAGTGTGGATGTGAAAGACACTGGCGGCAATATCGTGGTGCATGCCGATATAACGATGTATATCAGTCCACGAAAAAAAGCAGCGTAGCTTGTTGTGCCTTGAAAGAAAAACAATACACTTGCTTGCAGTGCCGACTAAGCTATCAATAAAAACGGGAGAGAATTAATGCAGGATATTTCTTTGGGCGGCGGCGACGCTTTCGCCCAGATTGAACCAGCGACCGGCGCGCCGTGCGAGTCGCATCCCTTCTCTTTCACCGGCACAACGGGCGGATTTTTCGGCATCTGGATTGTCAACCTCTTTCTGACCATCATCACCCTGGGCATTTATTCCGCCTGGGCCAAAGTTCGCAAGAAGCGCTATTTTTACGGCCACACCTGGGTTGCCGACGCCAATTTCGAATATCACGGCAACCCGATTGCCATCCTCAAGGGACGGTTGATCGCGGCAGCGGCATTTGGTACGTACTCCGGCATTAACTATTTCATGCCAAAAGTGGCAGCGGGGCTGGCGCTGGGTTTGTTTGTCGCTGCGCCATGGTTCATCGCCCGTTCTATGGCGTTCAACGCTTTCAACTCGAGCTATCGAAATATTCGCTTTCGATTCCAGGCCACCTATATGGACGTGCTGAAAACGATATGGCCAGTCGCGCTGGTGCTGGTGTTTCCGTTCTTGATGCCCGAGATTGACAAGGCAGGCAAGGTGCCGCCGCCCACCCTGTTCTTCGTGCTCGTTGGCCTACAGATGCTGGCGATTTTTGCGGTCTATCCGTTCGCAATCGGTTCATTGAAAAAACTGCACGTCAATCATTCGAAGTACGGCGCCGCGCCATTTTCCATCGATGTCGGTATTGGTGCGTTCTACAAGATTTATCTTTTAACGATGTTGCTTGCCTTTGGCGTTATCGTTGTCATTGGCATCGTTGTCGGTATTGTCGTCGCCGCCAGTGCCGCCATCGGTGCAAAGGGCGGTGTGTTTGCGGCGGTCTTGCTGGCGCTGGTATTTTCACTGGCTTACTTCGCGATCGGATCACTCATGTTTGGATACACGAAGTCGCGTATTGGCAATCTGGTGTTCAACAATACGCGTCTCGATAGACAGGTTTCATTTGTCAGTACATTGAAGCTGCGAGGGTTGGCGTGGCTGTACTTTGTGAACATGTTCGCCATCCTGTTCTCGCTCGGCCTGGCGATTCCCTGGGCCGTCGTGCGGGTGATGCGCTACCGTGCAGAATGTTTGTCACTCGAATCAGAGTCGTCACTGGACGAATTCGTCGGTGGCGTGAGCGCGCAGGTAGGCGCCACCGGCGAAGAGCTGGGCGAGTTTTTCAGCATCGATCTATCGCTTTAGCATGATCCCGCTTAGCGCCGACTATTACGACGGGAAAAGCGCCAGGCGCATCGCAGCCAGCATCATGGTGACCGGCGATATCGTCGTCGTTGCGCATGATGGCGCTTCGATGCAATACACATTGTCGTCGGTGCGGGTGCAACCGCAACTTAAGGGAGCACCACGTCGTATCGAATTTACCGACGGTTCAGCGGCTATCGTAAATGATCACGCTGCGGTCGACGCGTTGTTCGGCGTAGGCTCGTCGCAAACGCTTGCGCATCGTCTGGAATCGCATCTGGGTTTCGTCTTTACTGCGTTGCCTGGCGTAATTGTAGCAGTGGTGCTCGGTTACCTCTATGGCGTGCCGTGGGTGGCGCGCGAAATTTCGCAGCGCCTTCCGATCAGCATTGAATCGCAGATCGCCGATGCCGGAATGAAATCGCTCGACCAGGCGGTCTTTGAACCTTCCGCGCTGGATGCAGACATGCGCGCGAAAATCTCCACCGCATTTGTCGCGCTGCGAACTGCTGCAGAGTTGCCCTCGACAGTACGGCTGGAGTTTCGCGACGGCGGCTGGATTGGCGCCAACGCCTTTGCATTGCCGGGTGGTGTGATCGTGGTCACTGATCAATTGGTACAAGCCATGCCGGGTGTGGATGAGACCGCAGCGGTACTCGCCCATGAGCTTGGGCATGTACAGCATCGTCACAGTTTGCGGCATCTACTGCAGACTTCCATTTCGGCGCTCGCAGCCGCAGCAATTTATGGCGATGTCGCCTCGCTTACCGGTATTGCCGTGACGATACCGACAGCACTTTTACACAATGGGTATTCGCGCTATTTCGAACGTGAAGCTGATGCTTTCGCCTTCGCGTTATTGAAAAAAACCGGACGCTCACCGAAAACATTTGCGACCGCGATGCGCGCATTGGAAGGCATGCAAAAAGACCGCCGCAAGGAAAACATGCTGCGCAAGAAACTTGGGTTGCCGGATGCCAAGCCTTCATCATCTGATGCACCCGATGGGCCGAAGAAACCCGATGCCGGCAAAGGCGGCGATTTCGGCTACCTCTCTACGCATCCCGCGACCGAGGATCGTATTCGCGCCGCCGAGGCCGCCGGAGATACGCCATGAGCGCCGCAAGCTTTGCGCGGCGGGAACGTATAATTCTGCGTAGTGTCAAGGACGCGCAATTGGCAAGCCCAAGCGTCGTACCTGTCGGGGGCGAACACATTTCGTCACCGCGAACACACGAGGAGACTCCGTTGGCAGAATCATCGATCCTGCAAAACCGTCACGGCACGCGTTACCTGATGTTCGACGACGCGGCAACCGTCGCCGACGTGTTCGCGTTGAGATGCCGCACCTCGCCGAACGCGCCGGCGTATCGCCAATTCGATAGCAGTACCAAAGAATGGATAGGCATCGACTGGCGCGAAGCCGGCGAGCGTGTTGCACGCATGCGCGAAGGCTTGCGCCGCGAAGGGTTGCAGCCGGGCGAGCGGATCGCGGTGATGCTCAAAAACAGTATCAACTGGGTCGTCGCCGACCAGGGTGCGTTCGCTGCGGGTTTGGTCACGGTACCGCTGTTTGTCGATGATCGCCCCGACAATGTTGCCTACATCCTCTGCGACGCCACTGTGAAACTGATCGTTATTGACGGCGAAGAACATTGGAAACGGTTGAAGACCGTACAGGAGCGCCTCGGTTCATTACATTGCATTCTTACCGTGAAGCCAGTCAACGATCCGGAGGAGCCACGTTTGAAATTGCTGGCCGATTGGCTACCTTCAGCGCCGGGCGCACACGATCGCTTGCCCACCAAAGCCACCGATCTGGCGACTATTGTCTATACCAGCGGCACCACCGGTAAACCAAAAGGCGTGATGCTTTCACATCGCAATATATTGTCGAACGTGCAATCGGGCCTCGCGGTTTATGACGTTTTTTCGGACGATGTTTTTTTATCGTTCCTGCCGCTGTCGCATATGTTCGAGCGCACGGCGGATTATTATTTGAACATGGTGTCAGGGGCATCTATCGTATTTTCGCGTTCGATTCCGGCGCTTGCAGAGGATTTTCGCATTGTCCAGCCGACTATCATTTTTTCGGTGCCGCGAATTTATGAACGCTTCCTCGCCGCCATCAACGAACAATTAAAAAAATCCTCACCGAGCAAACGCAAATTGTTCGATCTTGCCGTGAACGTTGGCTGGAGCCGTTTCGAATATCAAAACCAGCGCGGACCGTGGAAGATTTCTTTTTTGCTGTGGCCGATCCTGAAAAAACTCGTTGCCGAAAAACTGTTGGCGCGATTTGGCGGCAGGCTTCGCTTTGCGGTGGCCGGCGGTGCCGCCTTGTCGCCCGCGGTGTCCAAAGTATTTGTCGGACTCGGTTTGCCAATTTGCCAGGGCTACGGGATGACGGAAGCGTCGCCCCTGCTGGCAGTCAATCTGCTCGAACGGAATGACCCGAATTCGGTCGGCCCCGCTGTTCCGGGTGTGCAAACGCGCATCGGTGAGAACAATGTGCTGCTCGCCAAGGGGCCTAATATCATGATGGGCTATTGGAACAATCCAGAGGCTACACGCGCGGTGCTGTCGGAAGATGGCTGGCTCAATACGGGCGACCAGGTGAAGATCGATTCGCAGGGTTTCATTCACATCACCGGACGCATCAAGGAAATTATCGTTCTCGGCAACGGCGAAAAAGTGCCACCCGTTGATATGGAGATGGCCATTCAGATGGACCCGCTGTTTGAACAGGCGCTGGTGTATGGCGAAGCAAAACCTTACCTGTCGGCAATCGTGGTATTGAATGATGAAGAATGGGGTCGCGCCGCTGCCGAAGCGAAACTGGATGCGCGTCTCGACGGCGATAGCCGCGAGAAAGCGGAAAAATTTCTGGTGCAGCGCATCGGCAGGCAGACCAAGGATTTTCCGGGTTATGCTGCCATTCGCAAAGTCGCGGTCGCGCGCGAAAAATGGACTATCGACAATGGCATGATTACGCCGACGTTGAAGCTGAAGCGCAATGTTATTTTGCAAAAATATGCGAACGCGATCGACGATATGTACAAGGGGCATGCACTGTGACGAATGAAACCACCGAGCCTTTTTGCGAAGTGACACATCTGCCGAAAGACCGGCAGCCTGTCATTCGCATCATCCCGATGCCGGCCGATACCAATGCGCACGGGACGATCTTTGGCGGCTGGGTGATGGCGCAGGTTGATCTGGCGGGCAGCGTCCCGGCCACAGTGCGCGCTCGCGGCAAGGTCGTCACAGTCTCGGTGAATTCGTTCCAGTTTAAACAGCCCGTGCTGGTCGGCGACCTGGTGAGTTTTTATGCTGATGTCGTCAAGGTCGGGCGTACGTCGCTGACTGTCGACGTCGAGGTTTATGCGCAACGCCAGCGATTTGGTGCCGAGGTCGTGAAGGTGACGGAAGCGCAGTTGACGTATGTCGCGGTGGATGACCAGAGGAAGCCGCGACCAGTACCAGCGGACTGAAATGATTACATAGCACAAACAGGAAAAATACTAGCATTGGCGGGTGTTTCAAGGCATTTCAGGCTGTAGAAGCGCGCCAGTGCTAGAGTTTAAATAATTATTCAATCGTAAACTCGGGAGTTTCAAGTGAGCAATTTTCATATCAAAAAAGTCGCCGTCCTCGGCGCAGGCGTGATGGGCGCGCAAATCGCGGCCCACCTCACCAATGCCAACGTCAAATGCATTCTGTTTGACTTGCCTGCCAAGGAAGGACCAAAGAACGGCATCGTGTTGAAAGCCATTGACGCGATGTCCAAGCTGCAACCCGCGCCATTCGCCACCAAAGCGCGCGCGACCCAAATCACCCCCGCCAACTACGACGACAATCTCGACTGGTTAAAGGACTGCGATCTGATTGTCGAAGCCATTTCCGAGCGCATGGATTGGAAAAAATCGCTTTACGAAAAAGTCGCGCCCTTCATGCGCGCCGACGCGATTTTCGCGTCCAATACGTCCGGCTTGTCGATCACCGAATTGTCAAAAGTTTTTCCCGAAGCGCTGCGACATCGTTTCTGCGGCGTGCATTTTTTCAATCCGCCGCGCTACATGAAGCTGGTCGAGTTGATCCCGACACCAGTTACCGATGCAGCCATTCTTGATCAACTCGAGACTTTCCTCGTCACGACTGTCGGCAAAGGCGTGATCCGCGCTAACGACACGCCCAACTTTGTGGCGAACCGCATCGGCGTGTTTTCCATCGCCGCGACCATGCATCACACGATGCAATTCAAGCTGGGCTTCGATGAAGTCGATGCGCTCACCGGTCCTGCGATTGGCCGCGCCAAGAGTGCTACTTATCGTACTGCCGATGTGGTCGGTCTTGACACGCTCGCGCACACGTTCAAAACGATGGACGACAATTTGCCCAACGACCCGTGGCACAAGTATTACGCCGTGCCCGCCTTCCTGAAAGCGTTGATCGAAAAAGGCGCGCTCGGACAAAAAACCAAGGTCGGTTTTTTTACGAAAAAAGGTAAAGACATTCTCGTGGTCGATCTCGCCAAGCAGGATTACCGTGTGTCAGATGCCAAGGTCGCGGATGAAGTTGCGGCCATTTTGAAGATCAGAAATCCCGCTGAACAATTCGCCGCGCTGCGCGCCAGCACGCACCCGCAGGCGCAGTTCCTGTGGGCGATTTTCCGCGACGTCTTTCATTACATTGCTGTGCATCTTGGTGATGTCGCAAGCTCTGCGCGCGACATCGATTTCGCGATTCGCTGGGGATTCGGCTGGAAGATGGGGCCGTTTGAAACCTGGCAGGCCGCAGGTTGGGAACAAGTTGCGAAATGGATTGGTGAAGACATCGCCGCTGGAAAAACCATGTCGAACGCACCGTTGCCTGCGTGGGTCACGGATGGAAGAAAGGGCGTTCACTCCAATGAAGGATCGCTCTCCGGCAAAACCGGAAAGCTGGTCGCGCGTTCCACATTGCCCGTGTATCAACGCCAGCTTTATCCGGAATTGCTGCTCGGCGAAAAAGCCGAGAAGGGCACAACGATTTTCGAAACAGATGCCGTGCGCATGTGGAGCACCAAAGGTCACGATGACATCGCCATCGTTTCATTCAAAACAAAAATGCATTCCATCGGCAGCGATGTACTCGAGGGCTTGAACAAGGCCATCGATTTGGCGGAAGCAAATTACCAAGCACTCGTCATCTGGCAGACCGAGCCGCCGTTCGCGGCGGGCGCCAATCTGGTGAAAGCATTGGAAGCGTTGAAGCTCGGACAATTTGCGGAATTTGAAGCGATGGTCGCGACGTTTCAGGCAACGTCCCAGCGCATTAAATACAGCATGATTCCTGTCGTGTCTGCGGTTGATGGCATGGCGCTCGGCGGTGGCTGCGAATTCCAGATGCATTCGGACCGGGTCGTTGCTTCGCTCGAAAGCTACATTGGCCTGGTTGAAGTCGGTGTCGGTCTGCTGCCTGCTGGGGGTGGCTTAAAAGAAATGGCTCTGCGTGCGGCACTCTCCGCCAACGGCGGGGATGTATTGCCTGCGATTCAAAAGAGCTTCAAGCTCGCCGCGATGGGAGAAGTTTCCAAAAGCGCGCAGGAGGCCAAGGAAATGGGCCATATGCGCTGGCGCGACATCATCATTTTCAATCGTGAAGAATTGCTTTTCGTCGCACTCGAAACTGCGCGCGCAATGGCCAACGCAAGCTATCGTCCGCCCTTGGCACCAACCGCATTCCCCGTGGCGGGCAACACCGGTATCGCGACCTTGAAGATGATGCTCATCAACATGAAAGAGGGCGGTTTCATTTCGGATCACGATTACGATATCAGTTCGCGCATCGCGGCCTGTTTGTGTGGAGGTGAAATCGAGCCGGGCTCGATGGTGGATGAAAACTGGATGCTCGCGCTGGAGAGGAAGCATTTCTGTGAGCTGGCCAAGACTGAGAAAACGCAGGCGAGGATTGAGCATATGCTCAAGACTGGGAAGCCGTTACGCAATTAAAGCACCTGCCATCCTCGCTCGTGCAAGAGATCGCCTCATATCTGGAGAATTAAAATGACCAAACAAATTCAAGAAGCCTATATCGTCGCTGCCGTCCGCACCCCGGTCGGTAAAGCGCCACGCGGCATGTTCAAAAATATTCGCCCCGACGACATGCTCGCGCACGTGCTGCGCGGCGTGATCGCCCACGTACCGGGACTCGATCCGCACGACATCGGTGACGTCGTCGTCGGTTGTGCAATGCCGGAGGGTGAGCAGGGCATGAACGTGGCGCGCATTGGCGTGTTGCTCGCGGGCCTGCCTGACAATGTACCGGCGGTGACGATCAATCGCTTCTGTTCGTCGGGCTTGCAGGCAATCAGCATGGCGGCGGACCGCATTCGCACCGGCGATGATGATGTCGTGATCGCTGCGGGGACGGAAAGCATGTCGATGGTGCCGATGATGGGCAACAAGATCGCGCTTAATCAAAACGTATTTCACAATAACGAACACGTGGCTATCGCTTACGGCATGGGCATCACCGCAGAGAACGTCGCCAAACAATGGAAAGTGACGCGCGAAGAGCAGGATGCATTCGCGGTGGCATCGCACATGAAGGCCTCAAAGGCGATCGCAGCAGGTGGCTTCAAGGATGAAATTCTCGCTTATGAAATTGAATCATCGGTACCGGACCTGATGAGTGGCGCGATCAAACACAAAAAGAAAATGGCTGACACCGACGAAGGCCCACGCGCTGATTCAACACTCGAATCACTCGCAAAATTGCGCACCGTGTTTGCGGCCAAAGGAAGCGTGACTGCCGGTAATTCCTCGCAAATGTCCGATGGTGCCGGCGCGGTTTTACTGATGAGCGAGAAAGCGTTGAAAAAATACAATGTTCAACCGATCGCACGTTTTGTGTCGTTCGCAGTCGCGGGCGTGCCGCCGGAAATCATGGGCATCGGTCCGATCAAGGCGATTCCGAAAGTGTTGAGCCAGGCGGGCATCAAGGCCGATGATCTCGATTGGATCGAACTCAATGAAGCGTTTGCCGCACAAGCACTGGCGGTGATCAAGGATCTCGGTTTGAACGCGGACAAAATCAACCCGCAGGGCGGTGCCATCGCGCTCGGCCACCCTTTGGGTGCGACCGGTGCGATCCGCGCGGCAACATTGCTGCACGGGATGCGCCGCAACAAACAAAAGTGGGGAATGGTGTCGATGTGTATCGGCACTGGCATGGGTGCGGCGGGATTATTTGAGGCGCTATGAGCCCTCGACGTTGTATAAAAACAACGGTCTGCGCAGAGCCTGCATCGGTGCTGCAAAGGCAAGTCGTGCGCATTTCCGCTAGGGCATTGGCGTAGCCATGCTGTAATTGATTTGTTATAGACAGCGGCACCAATTTTTACGCTGCACTGCACAACCCGTAATTTGCCTGTACGCAAACATTTTCCTGTACAGTAATTAAAAGATGGTGATCTTGGTATGAATGTCAGTCGAATGACTGTAACTGGCAGCCAGGTTATCGCCGAATATAAGTTTCAATACCACCCTTGAGGAGAGCATCAGATGAGGAATTTATCCAAGAGCGCTTGCGCACTCTCGCCCGTGCTGAAAGCGTCGGCAATCGCCGTGGCATTAGCGCTCACAGGTACCGCCAATGCCGGACAGTTCAGCTACGATAATGGCTTTACAGGCAGCTTTGATTCGACATTTTCATATGGCATCTCGGTACGAGCTGACAAGATCGACCCGAGCCTGATCGGTATTGCCAACGGCGGTACGTCGCGTTCCACGAATGAAGACGATGGCGACCGCTTTTACGCGAAGAACCGTCCGTTCTCACAATTGCTGAAGGGTACCCACGAGCTATCCGGCAAGTACGACGGCTGGAGCATGCTGGTGCGCGGTTCATACTTTGTCGACACGGAAGCCCGCAGAGCCAACAGCCTCGGTCCGATCGGTCGGGATCGTCTCGCCGAAGATGCGAAGTTTCTCGATGCCTTCGTTGCGCGCACATTTGAATTCGGCGATAAAAACATCAACGTTCGTGCGGGTAAGCAGGTGATTTCCTGGGGTGAATCGACATTCATTCCGAACGGTATCAATATAATCAACGCGGTGGATGTTTCCAAGCTGCGTGTTCCTGGCTCAGAACTCAAAGAGGCATTCATTCCGACCAGTACGCTCTACGCTTCATTTGAATTGACCAAACAGGCCAGCCTGGAAACCTTCATGCTGTTCAACCACGACAAATTCAAGCTTGACCCGAGAGGTTCGTATTTCAGCAATAACGATTCGGCGTCGGATGATTCCACGGAGATAATTGTCAGTTTCGGTCGGCGCAAGGATTTGTTCCATCAAAAGCCAACTAACCTGGTGCCGCCAACATCCCCTGCGTTCCCAACGACGCAGTTGTTGGGTTACGGTCCATTTGATCCAGCCGCTGCGGTATGGGTGCCGCGCACCGCAGATCGCAATGCCAAGGATACCGGCCAATATGGCGCGGCATTTCGCTATCTCGCCACGGAATTGAACAACACCGAATTCGGCACTTATTTCGTGAATTACCATAGCCGTACTCCAGTGCTCTCTGGCGTGAAAGGTACGCCGACATCCATCGTAACGGGCGGGCCGTTGGCGGCAGCCGTGGGTCATACGGGTACCGCGAGTTATTTCGTTGAGTATCCGGAAGACATCAAAATGTACGGCTTCTCATTTAACACGCAGGGGCCGGCCGGGATTGCCTTGCAAGGTGAAGTTTCGTACCGTCCCAATCAGCCTTTGCAACTAGCCAGCGCGGAGGTGATTCTTGCTGTTCTGAGCGCACCAAATCTGGTGACTGGTTTTGCGACTATTCCTGGAACGGTTAGTGCGACGAACCCTTTCGGTGCTTCTGCGGCGGCTTTGGTTCCCAATGGTACGGAGATCACCGGCTGGCGTCGCGTCAAGCAGACGCAGTTCCAGATGACGGCTACCAAATCGTTCCCGAACATATTCCACTCTGATCAGGGCGTGGTTGTTGGTGAGATCGGTTATACCAAGTACAACGGACTGACCAACGGCCAGAAATTCAGCGGCCCGGCGGCTGGTCTGCCAGCGACGGCTGAAGGTGCCGTAGCGGGACAGGCGGGGTCGGTGCAGCCAGGCGGTTACACAACTGAAAATTCCTGGGGTTACCGTTTGGTCGGGCGCCTTGATTACGCCAACGCGCTGTTCGGCGGCAATCTGGCGCCACGTGTTGCCTTCAGTCATGACGTGAAGGGTGTGTCGCAGACGTTTAACGAGGGAGTGAAATCGGTTTCGGTCGGCGCCAACCTTGAGTTTCAGCGACGCTTGAGTTTCGACATTTCCTACAACACGTTCTTCGGTGGAAGAGTGTTCTGTGGTACCGATCAGGTCACCAATGCCGGGCAAACTTCGCTTTCCCCGCAGATCACTGGTATACCCGCGTTGGGCATTGCGGGACAGGGCGCTAACTTCTGTTCCAGCGCTAACCCGATCAAGGACCGTGATTTCTACTCGTTTGTAGTGTCTTACTCGTTCTAGCCCGAGTTCTGGAAAGTCCGCCGAATTCCAAACCCAGGAGTCGGCGGCTAACCATCGTCAACGTTGGATCATTGCAACAGACAATGGCTGGCGTTTGAAATCAGGATTTTGCAAAGAATTACGATAACTATCTGGAGGAAACATGAACGTGAAACGATTGACGATGTTGGCATCGGCCACGGTAGGGGCTCTGGCCATTTCGGTCGGAGCCTATGCCGAGCTTGGCGCAAGCGACCTGGCGAAACTCGGCACCACACTGACACCCATGGGCGCGGAGAAAGCCGGAAATGCTGCAGGCACCATCCCCGCATGGGATGGCGGCATCACTAAGGTACCGGCGGGTTTGGCATTCAAAACGGGAGGCACTTATCCCGATCCGTTCCCGACTGACAAGGCGCTGTTTACAATCACGGCTGCGACGGCCGACAAATACAAGGACAATCTTTCGCCGGGTCAGATGGCCATGCTGAAGCAGTATCCAACCTACAAGTTGAATGTTTTCGCCACGCGCCGCACGGCGGCGTACCCGGAAGGAAACTACAAGGAAACCAAAGAGTGTGCTGCCAAAGCCAAGCTTGCGACCGGTGGCAACGGCGTTGTCGGTTGCACGGGCGGAGTTCCGTTTCCCATCCCCAAGGACGGCAATGAAGCAATCTGGAACATGATCTTGCATTACAAGGGTGACACTTTCGCCCAAAACTGGGCACAGGCTGCAGTTACTGCAACTGGCGATTTTGCACTCGTGAAATTTGAGTACGAATATGATTTGCAATATGGCAACCTGTCGAAAACAGCGGCGCAACGCGAGCCCAACAAGGTTCTCAATTATTTGCAAGTCACCACTGCACCAGCGCGCCTTGCCGGACAGATTCTATTAGTACACGAGACCGTTGACCAGGCAAAGGAGCCGCGTTCGGCGTGGACGTATAACCCTGGACAGCGTCGCGTGCGTCTGGCGCCAAACGTGGCGTACGACAACCCCGGTACTGCTGCTGACGGACTACGTACCAATGACGACTTCGGCATGTACAACGGTGCGACTGATCGCTATGAATGGAAGCTGGTCGGCAAGAGAGAAATGTATATTCCCTACAACTCGTATCGCATGACGGATCCGAAGCTTAAGTATGGCGATCTGCTACGCCCGGGCCACTTGAACCAGGATCTGGCACGCTATGAACTGCATCGCGTTTGGGTGGTGGATGCGACGTTGAAGGCTGGCACCTCGCACATCTACGCGCGCCGTACCTTTTACATCGACGAAGATAGCTGGAACGTTGTGCTGATCGACAAATATGATGGTCGCGGACAATTGTGGCGTTTCTCCGAGCAGCACAGCGAGAACTGGTACGACGTCCCGATGTGGTTTGGCACGATCGAAGTACACCATGACCTTCAGTCGCGTCGCTACATCGCGATGGGCCTGCGTTCGGAAGAGAAAGTCATCTATCAGCCGATCAAGCGCACTGCTGCCGACTACACTCCGCAAAACCTGCGCAATCTGGGTACGCGTTGATTGGAAGGTGAAGATCTAGCGTATTTCAGGCTGTAAATATTCGGGGACAATTATTTTGTCCCCGAATTGTTTTTGGAGGCGGCTTTTTCGATTGACGCCACAGAGTCGGCAATTCAATAATCGATCTGCATTCAACGTCGCTCACCGCTCACTGTTCGCCGAGGCTGTATTCACATGACAAAATTCATTGTACTTGCCGCCATTGTTGCAGGCGTGGTGCTAACCACCTGCGTGTCGTTCGATGTGCGCGCACAAATCAATCCTGCCGTGATGCCCGTGTCTGGGCCACTCACCAAACAAACGATGTCCCGTCTGCTATTGACCGATGCCACCCGCATTGGCAACCGCGTGGTGGCCGTCGGGGATCGTGGCTATATCGTTTACTCTGACAGCAACGGCGAGTCGTGGCAGCGCGCCATGACACCGCCGAATACACCGTTGCTGACAGCGGTGTATTTCCTTGATGACAAGGTCGGCTGGGCGGTGGGTCACGACAGCACCATTCTTACCTCGACTGATCGGGGTGAGTCGTGGGTTAAAGCCTTTTCAGCAGCAGAGGATCAAAAACCGTTGATGGATGTTACCTTCGTCGACGCCAATACGGGCTTTGCTGTAGGCGCATACGGTGCGTTCTACGCGACCACCGATGGCGGTAAGGTCTGGGGCATGCGCACGATGTTCGCCCCCCCGAAAACGGCGGCTCAGGTTAGTACGTCCAAGAAAGGCAAATACGAGAGTGTTGGCAATAAAAAGGCCGTAGATGACGACGCAGGGGGCAAAGGTGGCGATGCTGACAAACATCTGAACGCTATTGTGAAACTCGGAGAAAATAAACTGTTTGTTGCGGGTGAAGCGGGCATGCTTGCCAAATCCGACGATGGTGGCAAGACCTGGATAAAGATCGCGTCACCATACAAGGGCTCCTTTTTTGGCGCGATTCAGGCAAAGGACGGAGCAGTGCTTATCTACGGATTGCGCGGCAGAATTTATCGTAGTACCGATCCGTCGTTGAATAATTGGAAGCAGATTGAAAACAAATCGGTTGCGTCGCTGATGGGTTCTACCCGTCTACCCGATGGCGCACTCGTGCTGGCGGGGCTTTCCGGAACGGTGCTGGTATCACGAGATAACGGCGAGTCGTTCTCTCCGCTGTCATCCGGATCAACCAAAGCGCTTTCTGCTCCTCTGCTGGGCGCGCCAAACGCGTTGTTGCTGATCGGCGAAGCGGGGGTGCGCGAGGTGCTGTTCGCTGCGGCTGCACCTGCCAAGCAATAGACGGCCACAGAATTTCCGCTGACACCACTTGTAGTCTCACCAATTGAGCGCGCCATGAACTTACAAAAACTCATCGAAAAATTTTCCGCAATCATTTTCAATAATCGCAAGATTTGGCTGATTGTTTTTGCTTTTGTCACGGTCGGTTTCGCCATTTCCGCGAGCCAGTTGAAGGTCGATGCGGGCTTCAACAAGATGGTGCCGTTGAAGCATCCGTACATGAAGGTGTACAAGGAATATGAAACCGTGTTCGGTGGTGCCAACCGGATCGCCATTGCGCTGGTGCAGAAGCAGGGTGATATCTACAACCCGGAGTTCATGGCCAAACTGAAAGCCTTAACCAACGACATCATGGCGCTCGAAGGGGTCGACAAACCCAGCGTGCGTTCGCTGTTCACACCTAACACCAGATTCATCGAGGTCGTTGAAGAGGGTTTCGCCGGTGGTAATGTCATCCCCGCCACCTTCCAGGGCACGTCGGCCGACATGATCATTGTGCGCGGCAACGTGCAAAAATCCAACGAGATCGGTCGTACCGTTGCCACCGACTTCACCGGCGCGCTGGTGATGGCCGGCTTGCTGGAAGCGATCCCGAAGGACGGAGGCCGGATCGAGAAGCTCAATTATTTTGATTTGTCGAACAAGCTCGACGAATTGCGCGCCAAGTACGAAGGGCCGAACCACAGCATTCACGTCATCGGTTTTGCCAAAGCGGTAGGCGACATCTCTGCGGGTGCGCGCGGTGTGATCATGTTTTTCCTGATCGCATTCGTCATTACGGCGGTGCTGATGCTTTGGTTCGTGAAAGATCTGAAATTAACGCTGGTCGCACTGGTCGTTGCGATGATGCCGGTGTTGTGGTTGCTGGGGACGTTGCCTATCATCGGCTTCGGTATCGATCCCCTGTCGATTCTGGTGCCATTCCTGATATTTTCCATCGGTGTTTCGCACGCAGTGCAAATGACCAAATCGTGGGAGCACGAGGTTATAGGTGGGGCTGACAGCCTTACCGCGGCCAAGCATTCGTTTGCCACTATTTTTATTCCCGGCACGCTGGCGCTGGTAACCAATGTGCTCGGCTTTGCTGTGATCATGCTGATCCCGATCGACATCGTGCGCGAGCTCGGTATCACGGCATCGCTGGGTGTAGCGTGGATGATCATCACCAATAAAATGTTATTGCCCATCCTGCTCTCCTATCTTTCCATGTCGAAGAGCGCGCTTGGCAAAGAAGTAACGCAGGAACATCGCGTTGAGCGGATCTGGCACACGGCATCGAGCTGCGTACAAAAAAAGCGCGCCACCGTCATTGTCGCGATTGCGGCCGTTGTGCTGGCGCTTGGACTATGGAAAGCGCACGACCTCAAAGTCGGTGATTACGGTTCCGGTGTGCCTGAACTACGCGCCACTTCGCGTTACAACGTTGATAACGGCGTTATCGTGCAGAAGTTCGCGGTCGGCGTGAATACACTAGGCGTAGTTGCACAAACCAAGGGTGTGCAAGGTGCGTGCACTAACTACGACATCATGTCGACCATCGAGAAATTCGACTGGTATATGCAAAACGTCGAAGGCACGCAGTCCGTGATGTCATTGCCAGGTCTTGCGCGCAACATCAATGCCGGCTTCAATGAAGGCAATCTCAAGTGGCGCCAGTTGCCGCGCGACCCTTCGATGATGGCGCAAAGTGTGACACCGATCGATACCGCCACCGGCCTGTTGAATCCGGATTGCTCGGCCATGCAGTTGCTGGTGAACACGACAGACCAGCAGGGTGAAACATTGAAACGCCTGGTCAGCGAAGTGAAAAACATCACTAAGGAAAGCAACAGCGACAAACTGGAATTCAAACTCGCCACCGGCAACATGGGAGTGGCGGCGGCGACCAATGAAGCCGTTGACAGTGCGCGCTACGAAATGCACGCTGCCATTTTCGGTGCGCTGTTATTGATGTGCTGGGCCACTTTCAGGAGCCTGCGCGCGACGCTTTGCATTCTGATCCCGCTGGCCATTGTGTCGATACTCTGTGAGGCATTGATGCCGCTGCTGGGTATTGGACTCAAGGTATCAACCCTGCCGGTTATTGCGTTAGGCGTCGGTGTCGGTGTTGACTACGGCATCTACCTGTTCGATCGCCTCGAAGTGCATCTCGAAGAAGGCATGGAACTGGGCGCGGCTTTTTTTGAAGCGCTCAAAGAACGTGGCGCCGCGATGGTTTTCACTGCAGTGACGATGACCCTGGGTGTTGGCACATGGGCGATGTCGGCGCTGAAATTTCAGGCGGACATGGGTGTTTTGCTCGCGTTCATGTTCTTCCTGAATATGTTGGGCGCGATCTTTTTGTTGCCGGCGCTGGCAACGTTCCTGTTAAAACCGCATAAGAAAGCCGTATAGAAAAGTCTATATCTGGTGCGGCTTTCTGGCATAAATATCCATGAAATCCGCGCCGGTACTAGAGTTCGGCATTATTTTGCGGGTATGACATCAGGCCAGAGCGACCACGTCACCCACTCGTACCGTACCGAGCCTGACGGGTATCAAATTCATCCCAAACAAAACACCATTTGGTGAGTCGCGGTAGGTGGCAAGAGTCTTCAACGGTTCCGGCCCCATCACCACGCCCGCAGCTTGATCGGTTGTCGTCACCTGACAACGTGCGCACGGCTTCACGGCACGAAACGTTGCATCACCGATCACGATTTCGCCGAGCCGATCTTCCGCATAAGCCGCGCAACCGCTGATGACAAGATTGGGGCGGAAACGATTCATCGGCAATGCAACGCCGCCATCGCCGACAACGCGCGCATTGAGATCGTTGAGCGACTCGAGAGACGCAATCAGCAGCGGGTAACCGTCGGCAAAGCTGACGACCTCATTGTTCGTTGCGTAGTTGGCATCGACGCGGCGCTCGGCAGAATCGGGCATGTAAACCAGCCGTACCTCGCTGCCCAGATAATAGGACAGCCATTGATCGACCTGGTCGTTCACGGCATGGGCGTGCACGACGCTGTTCCACACCTGCACTTTGCGCGTCGGCAGGACTCCTGGCGTGGCGGGAAATGAAATGCTCTCAACATCAGGCGCTGAAAAAGTTGCCTCGCCATTATTGATTTCAACCCATACCGTCGCCATCTTCGGGTGATCACGCTGGGTCAGGCACTTGTCGTGCGGATCAACTACCATGAAGCGTCGGTCGTATTGCAAACCGCGCGGGGTAACAAGTGACTCAGCGAGTGAAATCACGCCGAGCGCCTTGACAGGATAAATGTGGATTGCGTGAAGGGAGATAGTCATTGTGTAGTAGACAATTAAACGTGATAACGTAGCAGTGCAGTATAGCTGCGCGCCGAATACGGCGCGCTTTCGTGGTTAAGACTTCTTGCAGAACAGGAGCACTACATGGTTGATTGGGTAAAGAAACTCACGGGCGAATTAATTGACATCATCCAATGGCTGGATGATTCAAACAACACGCTTGTCTATCGTTTTGAGCGGCTGAATAACGAGATCAAGTACGGGGCCAAGCTCACCGTACGCGAAGGGCAGATGGCGGTGTTTATCAACGAGGGCCAGATTGCCGACGTTTACAAACCCGGCATGTATACGCTCACCACGCAAAACATGCCGATCCTCGCGACCTTGAAGGGTTGGAAATACGGCTTTGAATCGCCCTTCAAGGCCGAAGTGTATTTCGTCTCGACGCGAAAATTCACCGACATGAAGTGGGGCACGCCAGGACCTGCAACGATGCGCGACAAGGAATTCGGCATCGTGCGCGCGACCGCGTTCGGCATTTACACCATTCGCATCAAGGATCCCGGCATTTTC
>JANYFH010000096.1 GCA_025362705.1 Betaproteobacteria bacterium | reverse complement strand
TTGCCGGTGGCGCGGCGCACTGCGGCGATGCTGACAAATGCAGAGCGTGAATTGGCCGAGATTACCTCGCTCATGGCCGAAGATAGCGCCCAGGATGAACCCGCGCTCCTGGTGCGCTTGACCAGACTCGCGGCGACGGTGGAAAGCGAAGTCGCGGCAAACAGCTTTCGCTTTGGTGCATCACGCGCCTATTACGATCTCACCAAGCGCCGCATTGCCGAACTGCGTGAGGAGCGCCTGACCGGCATTCAGACGATCGAAGAATTTTTGGATCGTCGCTTAGCGCCTGCGATGGCCACTTGCAGTTCAGTGGAAAAACGCTTGCTGGATATATCCGAACGCGTCGCTCGGGCGAGTGACCTGTTGCGTACCCGCGTGGATATCGAGCGCGAACAACAAAATCAGGCGCTACTTGCCTCCATGAACCATCGCGCCAGGATGCAGTTGCGATTGCAGCAAACGGTCGAAGTACTTTCCATCGCCGCGATCACCTACTACGTCGTCGGCCTGGTAGGCTATGCCGCCAAGGCGCTCAAGGAAACCGGTGTGCCGCTATCTGTGGAACTGGTGACGGGTGCCTCGATCCCGTTCGTGGTGCTGGGAATCTGGCTGGCCGTGCGAAGGGTACGAAAACACCTGGGCGTGGAGCCGGAAGACATCGTGCTGCCGTGATGCAGCGTACTTACTCGATCTTGTCCGGCGCAACCGGCGGCTTTTTTTCGCCTCCACGCGCAAGATTCACCAGCGCCATCACGTAGCCGGACAAAGCGTAAACAACGAACAGTCCCCACAGCACATGTGAGGGTTCGATCGTGACGACGAGAAACACCACGAACATCGCGGGTATGGCCCAGAACGGCACGCTGCGTCGCAGGTTGAAATCCTTGCCGCTGTAATAGCGAATATTGGTCACCATCGTGATGCCGGCGAATACGGTCAAGCCCCACGCGACCCAGCGCACGTCACCGCCGCGAATCTGGTAATCATTCAAGACCCAAATCAATCCGGCCACGAGTGCCGCCGCCGCCGGGCTAGCCAGGCCCTGGAAATATTTCTTGTCGACCACGCCTATATTGGTATTGAAGCGCGCCAGTCGCATCGCTGCACAAGCGCAGTAGATGAATGCCGCGGCCCAGCCCATTTTGCCCATCGGCTGCAGCGCCCACGCATACATGACCAGCGCCGGTGCTACGCCGAAAGACACCATATCCGACAGGCTATCGAACTGCGCGCCAAATTCACTTTGCGTACGCGTCATGCGCGCGACGCGGCCATCGAGGCCATCGAGAATCATCGCGCAAAAAATCGCGATGCAGGCGACCTCAAATTTGCCGTTCATGCCCTGCACAATCGCGTAAAAACCGGCGAACAGTGAAGCACAGGTAAACAGATTCGGCAGGATATAGATTCCCTTCCTGCGCCGCTCAGGGTCGAGCAGCCCTTTTCTGATTTTAGGGAGGGGCGTATTCATCGCTTGCCGGCCGGTTGCCAGACGCTCAAAAAATGGCTGTTTTGCATGCGTGCATTCTAACGGATGGCCATATCGGCGGTGCTTGCGCGGGGTTTGGTACCCATAGTCTCTCCCATGCGTATGGCGCCGGCCGGCGACCAATGCTGATTGAAGCGTAGTTGATTTTTTGCAAACAGCATCACCACGGTTGAACCGAGCAGGAAGCGGCCCATTTCCGCGCCTTTACTCAATACGACTTCGTCATCGCGGTAATTCCATTCACGAATTTCTCCGCTTCGAGGCGGATTCACCACACCATGCCACACCGTCGCCATGCTGCCTACGATGGTCGCTCCCACCAGCGCCAACACAAATGACCCGGCGGCGGAATCGAATACGCAGACAACGCGTTCGTTGCGGGCGAACAGACCCGGCACGCCGCGCGCCGTCGTCGGGTTAACTGAAAATAATGCACCGGGCACATAGACCATGCGTGTCAATTTGCCATCGCAAGGCATGTGAATACGGTGATAGTCCTTCGGCGACAGATACAAGGTAGCAAAACTGCCGTTTTGAAAGTTTGCAGCCAACGTGCTGTCGCCGCCGACCAGCGCGGTCGTTGAGTAGTGGTGCCCTTTGGCCTGGAAAATCTGCTCGCCTTCAATTGCGCCGAATTGGCTGATCGCGCCATCGACCGGGCTCACGAAATCTGCATTAGCAAGCGGACGCGCGTCCTCGCGCAAGGGGCGCGTGAAGAAATCATTGAAGCTTTGATAGCTACCAATATCGGCGTTCGCCGCTTCGGCCATGTTGACACCGTAGCGCCCGACAAACCAGCGGATCAAACGCGTCGTCAGGTTACCCCCTTTGGCGCGGGCGACCATCCCGGCGAACGCGGTGAGCGCCTGCTTGGGCAGAATATATTGCGGGAGGACGTTGAGGCGATCAGACACGAAATTTGCAGGTAATCCGGAAGGACGCCAGTTTAGCCTATGCACGC
>JANYFH010000060.1 GCA_025362705.1 Betaproteobacteria bacterium | reverse complement strand
ATACTGCGCGCAAAAATCGACATGGCCTCGCCGAATATCAATTTGCGCGATCCGGCAATTTATCGCATCAAGCGCGAGCATCATCACCGCACAGGGGACAAGTGGTGCATCTATCCGCTCTACAGCTATGCACATCCGCTTGAAGACGCTCTGGAGCAGATTACGCATTCGATTTGCACGCTCGAATTCGAAGATCAGCGCCCGTATTACGATTGGCTGCTGGAACATATTCGCGATGCGGGTTTTCTGACCGATCCTCTGCCGCGCCAATATGAGTTCTCAAGGCTCAATCTCACGTTCATCGTGATGAGCAAACGCTATTTGAACCAGCTTGTCACCGAAAAATATGTCGATGGCTGGGACGATCCTCGCCTGCCAACGCTTGCCGGTGCACGCCGTCGTGGCTATACGCCCGAAGGAATACGCCTGATGATGGAACGAAGCGGCGTCTCAAAGGCTGATAGTTGGATCGATTACAGCCTGCTCGAAGATTGCATGCGCGAACATCTCAATGAAGTCGCGCCGCGCCGCATCGCCGTACTCGATCCGGTGAAGCTCGTGATCACCAATTATCCTGGCGGGCAAACCGAATCGTGCTTCGCCCCGAACCATCCGCAAAAACCTGAACTTGGAAAACGTGAAGTACCTTTTTCGGGTGAGCTGTGGATTGAGCGCGAAGATTTTCAGGAGACACCCGAGAAGGGTTTTTTCCGACTCTATCCGCCCATTGGTGATCAACCGGGCAACAAGGTTCGTCTGCGCTATGGTTTCGTTATTCAGTGCACCGGCTTCGAAAAAGACGCGGCTGGCAATATCACCAAAGTGACTGTCGAATATTTTGCCGACAGCAAATCCGGCACGCCCGGCAGCGATACCTACAAGGTAAAAGGCAATATCCATTGGGTCTGCGCCAAAGGCGCGTACGCGGCTGAAGTGCGTCTGTACGATCGCCTCTTCAATGTGCCTTACCCTGGCCGCTATAGCGCCAACTATTTGGATGACCTGAATCCGGACGCGAAGAAAATCATCACGGCTTTTCTTGAACGGTCATTGAAGGATGCAAAACCCGAAGATCGCTTCCAGTTCGAGCGGCATGGTTATTTCGTGGCGGATCGTGTTGACTCCGTGCCCGGCATTCCGAAATTCAACCGCGCTGTGACGTTGAAGGATTCCTGGGCAACGAAGTAAAAGGCGCTGCGACTGACAGACGGGGTAGTCGTGTCGCGTGTGATGTGTCACTGTGTGGAAAATGTTGACGGCACACCGCCGCCGTACAACTGTATTCTTCGAGGAGACTTTCATGCAGCGCAGACCGATTCTCAAAACAATTGCGACCGGCATTGCCCTGTTGTGCGCGCCAGTCCTGGCCGTTGCAGAAGACTTATGGCCAAATAAAACCATCAAGATCATCGCGCCCGTGCAGCCGGGTGGTGGCGTTGATCTGGTCGCGCGCCTGATCGCTGACCGCCTGGGCAAGGTGCTGGGGCAATCGATCATTGTCGACAACATCAGCGGCGGTGGCGGCATTATTGCCTCCCAAGCCACAGCCCGTGCGGCACCTGATGGCTATACGCTGATGGTCGGCTATGTCGGCACTCATGGCACCAACCCGGCGTTGCGCAAATTGCCCTACGATGCGATCAAGGACTTCACGCCGATCGCGATGGTCGGCGGCACACCGAATATCATGGTGGTGAATCCGAATGTGCCGGCCAATAACCTCAAAGAATTTCTCGCATACGTCAAGGCGAACCCGAACAATGTGAGCTACGGTTCTTCAGGCCAGGGCACGCTGACGCATCTGGTGATGGAGCAATTGAAAGAAGAAACCGGCATCAACGCGGCGCACGTGCCCTATCGCGGCATCGGCCCGGCGCTGACAGATTTGCTCGGCGGACAAACGCAGGTGGTGTTCCCCGGCCTCGCCGCCGCCCTGCCCCATATCAAGGCAGGCACGCTGCGGCCAATCGTGATTACCGGTACGCAACGGCATCCGTTGATGCCGAATATTCCAACCCTCGCCGAGCTTGGCTTCAAGGGTTTTGACGGCGTGCAATGGTACGGTATTGTCGGCCCGGCTAAAATGCCGCCGGCATTGGTGAAACGCCTCAACAGCGAAATCAACAAACTCATCATCGCGCCCGAACTCAAAGAAAAACTTTCCGGCGAAGCACTGGAGCCGATGCCGATGTCACCCGAGCAGTTTGGCGAATACATGAAAAACGATATCGCCAAGTGGGAAAAACTGGTCAAGGCGCGCAAAATCGAAATTAAAGACTAGGAAAAAAACAATGGCACAAAACACCAAGGTCAGCGCCGACCACAACGCACCACCGATCACGAGGATGCTTGCAGAATTCGTCGCCAATCATCCCTCGCGCGGCTGGAGCGATGCGGTGGAGCACGAAGCGCACCGCACCTTTCTTAACTGGTTCGGCTGCGCAATCGGCGCCGCTACGCATCCTGCGATTGAAGCGGCGTTGGGCGCGATGATGGAACTCTCCCCGGCGCCACAGGCGTCGATTCTCGGCAGGAAGGAGAAGATGGATATCGCTTCTGCCGCGTTGCTCAACGGAATTTCCTCACACACCTTTGATTTCGACGACACACATCTCAAAACCATCATCCATCCGGCAGGCCCGGTGGCCTCGGCACTTTTGGCACTGGCCGAAAAGACAGGCGCATCGGGCCGCGAAATCATCGACGCACTAGTGCTGGGAATTGATGCTTCCTGCCGCATCGGCAATATGATGTACCCGGATCATTACGACCGCGGCTGGCATATCACCGGCTCTACCGGCAGCATCGGCGCAGCGGCGGCGTGTGCACGGCTGATGAAACTGGACGTGCAAAAAACGCAAATGGCGATTGGCATTGCGGCATCGCAGCCGATAGGCATGCGCGAACAGTTCGGCACCATGACCAAGCCATTCCATCCGGGTGCGGCTGCGCGCGCAGGTTTGACGTCGGCATTGATGGCTAGGCACGGTTTCACTGCGTCCACACGCGCACTCGAAGCGCCACGCGGTTACACGCAAACCGTATCGACCAAGTACGATTGGTCTGAAGTCACAAGCGAACTCGGGCAGCGTTTTGAAATTTCGTTCAACACCTATAAGCCGTTCGCCTGCGGCATCGTCATTCATCCGAGCATCGATGCTTGCGTGCAGCTACGAAATGAACACGGCATCAATGCGGCAGATGTCGAGCGCATTGATCTGAAGGTGCATTCGCTGGTGCTCGAATTGACAGGCAAGAAAACACCGAAAGATGGCCTAGAAGCCAAGTTCAGTGTTTATCATTCAGCTGCGGTCGGGTTGATTTTTGGTGAAGCCGGTGAGCATCAGTACGACGACGCCATCGTCAATCGTGCGGATGTGCTGGATTTGCGCAGCAGGATTGTGGCAACGGTGGACGACAGCATTCACGAGGCTTCGGTTGATGCTACTGTGACTTGCAAGGATGGCCGCAAGGTTCATGTGTTTGTGAAACACGCCATCGGCAGTATGGAAAACCCGATGACCGACGCGAAGCTGGAGGGCAAGTTCGATAGTCTGGTCAAACCGATTCTGGGTGCAGCCAAGTCGGACAAGCTCAAAAAACTGTGCTGGGATCTGGCAAGTCTTGGCAACGTGAATGCGCTCGTTGCCGAAGCAAGGGCAGCCTGACAATGAAGATCATCATTCCGGATGATTATCAGGATGCAGCGCGCACGCTAAACTGCTTCACGAAACTGGTGGGCCATGATGTGATCGTGTATCGCGACACCGTCAAGAGCGTCGATGCGCTGGCGGAACGTTTCAAGGACGCCGAGGCGCTGGTTCTGATCCGTGAACGCACGCGCATCACCCGCGAACTGGTGGCACGCTTGCCGAAGCTGTGGCTTATCAGCCAGGCGGGGCATGGCGGTGCACACATCGATGTTGACGCTTGCCGTGAGCACGGCATTACGGTATGCGCCTCTGGTGTTTCCAACCCCGATGCCGCTGCCGAAATTACCTGGGCTCTACTGCTGGCTTCAACGCGCTTCATCATTTCCGAAGCCAATCGTACGCAACTGGGTTTGTGGCAAGGCAGGCTGGGCGAAAGCGTTTCCGGTAAATTTCTTGGTATTGTCGGTTACGGCAAGATTGGCAAGCGCGTCGCCCGCTATGGCAAGACATTCGGCATGAAAGTCGTCGTGCTCGGACACAGACCAACGACGATTGAACGCGCGCTTGCCGATGGCATTAGCATCATTGAGGATCGCGACGATTTTTTTGCGCAAGCGGATTTTGTTTCGCTGCATTTGCGGCTCAACGCCGACACCCGTGGATTCGTGACGCTTGCCGACCTGATGCGCATGAAACCAACGGCGCATCTGATCAACACTGCGCGTTCACCGTTAATTGAAACCGGCGCACTGATAAAGGCACTGGACGCAGGCCGCCCCGGATATGCGGCGCTGGACGTCTTTGATGATGAACCCATCACCTTCACCGACCACCCCCTGCTTGGCCGCGAGAACGTGATTTGCACGCCGCACATCGGCTACACGGAGCGCGGCACTTTTGAAGTTTATTTAGGTGCGGCGTTTGATCAGATTGTCGCCTTCGCCGCAGGAAAACCGATTCATGTGCTCAGTTGAGGCGAACGTAACAAGCGCTACATGCACAGTCTAATTTTTCTGTCGCACTCAAAACCTTTCGTCTGGCGGCAAATATCGCCATTGCCCCACCGGCAATTTCGCCATCGATATCTTGCCGATGCGGATCCGTTTCATTGTCCGCACTTCAATGCCGACACTTTGGCACATGTGCGCGATCTGGCCGGGCTGCGGACCCTTGAGCGCGAAACGCAGACGAGTTTCGTTTTGCCAACTGACTTTGGCCGGTGGCAACGCGCGGGCATTAAAACTTAATCCGTGATTCAGTTGCTTGAGTCCGTGGGTGCCGAGTTTGCCAGCCACCTCAACCACATACTCCTGTTCGACGGTAGCAGCGTCATCGACGAGTTTGCGCAGCACCCGCCAGTCCTGCGTGAATACCAGCAGGCCGCTGGCGCTGGTTTCAATCGGCAATGCGGCAGTCAATTGCGCAAAGTGGCGTTTCAACGGCTGGATACCCGATGAGTCTTCAGTCGCATGGGTGTCAAAGCCAATGATAGTGGGTGTCGTACGGGCATCGTTAACCAATATATTGCCAACGGCGCTGTGGAATAAGATTGTCACGGGCGCTGCCGGTTCAAGCACGGCGTTCGGGTTCAGCGCAACCTTCTGTCCGGTTACTTTGAACTGTGGCTCTTCCACGACGCGACCATCCACTGTGACCCAGCCGCCTTCGATATAAAGTTCGGCTTCCCGGCGCGAGCAGGAAACCATTTCGGCAAGGCGTTTTGCAAGGCGAACCGGCTCACTCATGAAGCTTAATCCTCTTGTGGAGACTGCGCCATTGTAAGCGTGCGCGGTAAAATGATTGCATGCACAAGCAAACCAGTACACATGATTCGCAAGGCGCCACGCTTGAGGGCATTACACTCGAAGTGATCGTCACTGTGCTATCTGAGCGCATGGGCTGGGAAGCGATGGGCACTGCCGTTCCATTGCGATGCTTTACTAACGACCCGAGCGTCAAATCGAGTTTGAAATTCTTGCGACGTACGCCATGGGCGCGCGCAAAAGTGGAGGATCTGTATGTGCGGCTAATGCAGGAGGGTTCGCAATAGCACGTGGAAAATTTGCCAAACACCAGCACTGGTGCGGATTTCGGACAAATAATGCCTTGGAAAGCGCGCCAATGCTAGTGTTTTGACTGCGGGTCGCGCGCCATCTCACGCAAGCGCCCCACGACGCCGCTCGGAAAATAGTAGACCGACAGCACGAATAAAACACCGAGCCACAACAGCCATCGGTCTGGCGACAGCAGTGCGGACAACCAGGGCAGGCCAGCGGTCGCATCGCTACCGAGTTTCAAAAGATCCTGAAGGTAGCCTTGCGCGACTACAAATAGTGCAGCGCCAATCGCCGCACCGTAAATGGTGCCCATGCCGCCGATCACCACGATCAACAACACATCGATCATGATCTCGAACGACAGCGACGTATCGGGTCCGCTGTAGCGTAGCCAGAATGCGAGCATCACGCCCGCGAGCGTCGCAAAAAGTGCCGAAAGCACGCTGGATACGGTTCGATAAACAACCACACGGTAACCGATGGCTTCAGCGCGAAATTCATTCTCGCGAATCGCCTGTAATACACGGCCGAAAGGTGAATTGACAATGCGCAACAGGGCGAGCAGCGACGCCAGCGCAGTAAAGAACAGAACGTAATAACAAAGCAGGCGGCCGTTCAAAGCAACCCCTAAAAATGGCTCTTCCGAAAATGAAAGCCCGGCGGAGAGCAGTTCAGGTAATTTGAAATTAAGGCCGTCGTCACCGCCGGTGAAATCCGACAATTGGGAAGCGAGTGTCTGGAAGGCGGAAGCAACCGCGAGCGTAATCATGGCGAAAAATATGGCGCGCACCCGCAACGAAAACAGGCCCACGATGAGCGCAAGCACAAACGATAAAGCCAGCGCGCCAAAGAAGCCGACTGCAACTGCGCCCCAAGTCGCGCCAAGCCGTGTGCAGGCGATGGCGATTCCATATGCGCCGATGCCGAAGAACATGGTGTGCGCAAAACTGACGATGCCGGTGTAGCCGAGCAACAAATCGAAACTCGCCACAAGCACCAGAAACACCAGCACCTTGGCCGCGATGCCCAGCGCTTTCACGCCGGGGAAAATAAATGGCGCGAATGCAAGAGCGATCAGCAGTGCGATCAGCAATACTGCCAGCGTTCGGTCGCGCGGGAGGTCATTCGAAAGTAGCCGCTTGAACATGATGACCTTACCGGCTCGCAACCGGATATACACCTTGTGGACGCCACAACAACACCGCCGCCATCAAAGCAATATTTGAAAACAACGCAACCTTAGGTGCGAGAAAGCCGGTGTAATTGGCCATCAAACCCACCAGCAACGCGCCAATCAGCGCGCCGCCGGTCGACCCCAATCCACCGATAATGATGACGATAAATATAAGTACGTTCACCTGCGCGCCCATTTGCGGAATGACATTTTGCTGGTACATACCCCACATCACTCCGCCCAATCCCGCCAATGCGCTTCCAACCACGAACACGCCAATAAACAAGCGCCTGATTTGATAGCCCAGTGATTCCACCATCTCGCGATCCTGTACGCCCGCGCGAATCAGCAGACCGATCTTGGTGCGGCTCAGCGTCCAGGTCAACACACCGAAAACCAGAAGCCCGACCACCAGCGCAACCAACCTGAATTTTTCAATCGCGGCGTCACCCATGAGAACCGCACCGCGCATGCCTTCAGGCAGCGGCAAGGGAATTTGCTGCGGACCCCAAATAACTTTAATGAGCTCCTCACCAATAATCATGCCGCCCATGGTGATGAGGATTTGCTTCAAATGCTGGCCGTACACTGGCCGCACCAGCACGCGTTCAAATACCAGCCCGACCGCACCCGCGACGAGCATCGCAATCAGCATCGCCGGAAATACTGCAACGAGATTGCGCCATAGTTCCTGCGACCCTGTCCAGTCACCCATCGCGCCGAGCACGCTGGTGGCGACAAAAGCACCTAGCGCAATGAACACACCGTGGCCGAAATTGAGTACATCCATTAATCCAAACACCAGCGTCAAGCCGGAGGCAATGATGAAAATGATCATGCCCATCGCGAGACCTGCAACGGTAAGCGTGAGCCAGGTCGAGCCGGAACCGATCAGCGGTAGCGCCAGTACCGCGAGCAACGGTACCAGCATCAACGGTTTCCAGTCGATATCCATCTGTTTCATAACGACAGCCCCAGTAAAGACCGTTGCAGCTCTTCATCGTCGGCCAATGCCTGCATCGCGCCACAGTGCACCACCCTGCCGTTATCCATGATGGCCACAGTGTCTCCCAATTTCCTGGCGAAATTAATGTTTTGTTCCACCAGCAAAATAGTCACCCCACTTGTTTTCAGTTCGGCAAACGCGTCGATCATATTGTTGATGATGGCTGGCGCCAGGCCCTTGCTCGGCTCATCGACAATCAGCAATTCGCGCGGCTCGACGATGGCACGCGCGACAGCGAGCATCTGTTTTTGGCCGCCCGACAATTTGCCCGCCGGATAAGACCAGAATTTCTCAACAGCCGGGAACAAGGAAAAAATCCATTTCAAACGCGTATCGTCCATGTCGCCTGCGCGCTTTGCTGCGCGAGCGGCGAGCAGCATGTTTTCCTTGACGGTGAGGTCTGCAAAAATGCCCATGGTTTCGGGCACGTAGGCGATGTTCAACGCCGCAATCTGCGGTGTGCGCATGGCAGTGATATCATTGCCCGCAAACATTACCCGACCCGCAGACGCACGCCACAAGCCCATGATGGTACGTAACGTCGTTGTCTTACCGGCGCCATTGCGGCCGAGCAGCATCGTCAACTGGCCACGCGGTACGATCAGATCAACACCATGCAGGATGTGATATGCGCCGATGTTGGAGTGCACGCCTTCGAGTGCGAGCAGAGGCTCGCTCATGCGGCTGCTTTCGTTTCACTGACAACACCCAGATACGCGCTCTGGACAATGGGCGACGCAATCACTTCGGCAGGCTCACCGTCGGCCACCAGCGTACCGTTGTGCAGCACGATAATGCGGTCGGCAAGTTCGCGCACTACATCCATCTTGTGCTCAACAAGCAGGATCGTCTTGCTCTTGTCCTGCCGCAGCTCGCGAATCAGATTGAGTACCGCAGGAACTTCATCGGCGCTCATACCCGCGGTGGGCTCATCGAACATGAACACCTGTGATTCAAGCGCCATCAGCATCGCCACCTCGAGCTTGCGTTGATCGCCGTGTGGCAGGCTGGCAACATCGCTATCCGCTTTGTCTATCAACGCGACTGACTCGAGGATTTCGTTTGCGCGTTTTGTCAGCACCCTATGATCACTCCAAATGCTCCACAGATTCAGTCCGTGTCGATGTGCGCCCTCACGTGTGGCCTGCACTGCGACCCTAACATTCTCCAGCACCGTCAGATTGGGGAAAAGGTTGGTGAGCTGAAACGCACGACCGAGTCCGGCACGGGTGCGCGTTGATGCCGAGGCGCTGGACAGATCCGCCCCATTCAGCGTCACGCTGCCACCTGTGGCTTTCAACTGGCCAGAAATCAAATTGAAGTAGGTGGTTTTGCCTGCGCCATTGGGGCCAACAATGGCAGTCAGCGTGCCGGGCTGGAAGGTGCAACTCACGGCGTTTACCGCGACGTGGCCGCCAAAGCGGACCGTCAGATCCGTGGTCGTCAACAATCCCATGGGTGCGGGGCCTCGAACTGTAGCCGGTTACTGTGCCAATACCGATTTCGCGGATACCAAGCCACGGGAAATGTGCTCGATCATCGACGTGATCGCCATCATCTGCGGTGCGGATTTTTTCGCGTAGTTGGCATCGTCGTAGCCCCACCAGTCCCAGCAGCTATTGATGGCGCCCTTGCCGGTTTGCGGATACAGCACGACGATGTTGTTAGCATCGGCCCAGCGGTTATAGCCGGCGTTGCGGACAAATTCCTGACCAATGTCCGTTGCGTTCTGCTTGCAGCCATGCAGTGCCACGTGCAGACGACACGTGGTTCCTGATGCGCACGCTTTCGGTATATAAGCCCAACCGGTCGCCGCCATGCCGTGAGTGGTGACAAAAGGCATTTGATCGAATTCGATGAGCGCGCCACTAATCGCATCCTTGCCGCGTGGTGCGAGCGGGCCGTAGAGTTGTTGCAGCATGGCACCACTCAAATCGAAGTTGCAGTTATTGATAAACGGCGTTGCTTTGGTCAGGCAGGCTGCGCCATAGTCGTCGGTCACCATCGCGTGCTCGGCCTCAATATCCTTCTTGTGCACAATGCTCGTAGCAGGCATGTAGTTCTGGTAGTAGATTGACAAATCGCTGCTCGCTGATTGCGCGACGACGCTGTCCTTGGCACCTGAGAACAGATAGACCTTCGAGGCCGCAAGATTCGCCGTCGGATCAATCAATCCACTTTTCGCCCATTCATTGGTGGCCTTCACCAACTCAGGCACTGGAATGGCGGCACGCCCCAGACAGCGCACGACCGCATTTAGTATCGCGCCCTCCGCGCAGTTGTAAGGGCCACCAGCCACGACACCGGCACCTTTTTTGAATATCGCTGAATAGGCAACGTGTAGTTGCACAGCCATGTAGCCGCCGGATGAGATGCCCGACACCGTGGTCTGTGACTTGTCAATGTTGAGTTGAGGCAATGGATCTGCGATTGCCGCGCCTATTTGCATCGCAAGTATTATTGTTACTACACGAAAATACGGTAACTTCATTTTCATCTCCTCGGTGTCGGGGTGTCGTACACCTTTAAGAGGCGTCACGACTTGATCAGAGGCTCCCTAGCGCTTGTTTCGAATCGGTATGTTCATCTCTTCCGCCTTGATCTCGCGAACGAGTTCCGGTATTGCCCAGGAGACGGCAGGGTCGACCTTGATTTTAAAGTGATACATGCTCTGCATTGCCTGATGGTCCTCTTTTCGAAACGTCATTTTTCCCTTAGGCGTATCGAAGCTCATGCCTTCCATCGCTGCGATGAGCGCATCGGTGTTGGTATCGCCATTGGTTTTTTTCAGCGCCGTTACCAGCGCCATCGCAACTGAAAAACCACCCGCAGTAAAAAAGTCCGGTGGCGTCTTGAATTTTGACATGTGACGGCTGACGAGCACGGCATTGAGCGGATTTTTCGGGATGTCGTAGTAGTAATACGTGGCACCTTCCATTCCCGGAAAATTCTTGTACACGGACATCGCCGGCAAGATGTTGCCCCCGGATACGATTTCGATACCGTAGCGCTTCAGGTCAAGATCGGCAATCTTGAATGGGCTGCCCGCGCCCGCCCAGATGATCCAAATGAGCTTTCGCCCCGGCTTGTCCTTGAGCTTGTCGATCAGGCGCTGTGCGCCTGCGGTGAAATCTGTGGTTGATGCGGGGAGATACTCTTCGTGAGAAATTTTCGCCTGCTTGAGGGCTTCTTTAAAAGCTTTCACGCCGTCGCGTCCGAATGCATTGTCCTGCCCCAGGGTACCGATGTTCACGCCGGGCTGATCTTGCGCCACCGCATTGGAGATCGCGTCCTGCGAACTGTTTCTCCCGGTACGGAAAATGTACTTGTTCCACTTGTCTCCTGTGATGGAGTCTGCGACGGCAGGCTCGATGAGCAGGATTTTTTTGTATTCTTCAGCCACTGGCAGCATTGCCAGCGATGCGCCTGAACCTGTCGCGCCGATCGCGATATCAGCCTTATCGTCGGCATAGGCTGCGGCCAGTTGCAGCTTGGCCACATCCGGCTTGCCCTGGCTGTCACGCTCAATCAGTACCAGCTTCCTGCCGGCAATGGTCATGGTGCCGTTGGTCGCGTACTCCAGACCTACCTGAAGGCCGGTCTGTGTTTGCTTCACATAAGCCTCCAGCGGGCCGGTCTTGTCGTAGATAAACGCGACGCGAATGTCTTTGGCCTGGCCAAACGCCAGAGTGCTTGCGAGTAACGCATCAAATGCAACTGCAATAGCACACCAGTAACGTGACTTCATGTGTCTCTCCTCCGTGTTGCGATCCGATTTTGTTGCGGCATTGCAACTCTTGCCGGCGGATTTAGCTACACCACCTTGCACTTCGCAAATTTCTTTGTTACGATTAATTCAACAACCAATGAATTTTATCGCTTTTTGCTTTAAGCGACAAGTTCCATAAAAACCACCCCCTGAGGAGAAACGCATGAAATTGAAGACCATGAGTATTGTCATTGCTGCACTGTTTGTCGGCACAGGTTCGGTGTCTGCCCAACAGGCAGTGCCAACCAGTCCTGCCACCGCTACCGCCGGCGGTGGCGAAAAAGTCGACGTTATTACGGTCACGGCGCGCCGACGTGAAGAATTAATACAGGATGTTCCAGGTGCGGTTACCGCTTTTTCTGGTGCTGCACTTGATAAAGCCGGTATTCCGGATGTCACCGCACTGGCGGACTTGATTCCCAATACAACACTGAAGACCTCACGCGCGACCAACACCACACTCACTGCATTTATTCGCGGGATCGGCCAACAGGATCCAGTGGCCGGATATGAGCAGGGCGTCGGCATTTATCTGGATGATATCTACCTGGCGCGACCCCAAGGCGCCCTCACCGATATTTATGATCTTGCTCGAATCGAAGTGTTGCGTGGTCCACAAGGTACACTTTATGGACGCAACACAATCGGCGGCGCGGTCAAATACGTCACGCGCAAGTTATCGGACCAGCCCGAGCTGAGCGTTAAGGCGACGTTTGGCAGTTACAGCGAGAAAGACCTGGTTGTCAGAGGTAGCGTGCCCATTTCAGACACATTGAAGCTCGGTGCAAGCATCGCTACATTCAATCGAGACGGATTCGGCAAGAACGTGGTTACCGGTGCCGACAACTACAACAAGGAAGTGCTGGCTGGCCGCTTCAGTGCCGAATTCACGCCAACGAACTCGCTATTCATCCGTTTAGCTGCTGATCGCACAGTCGATGACTCGCTGCCGAAGCAGGGCTATCGCCTTACCCCAAGTCCGGCCCCCGGCAATTTGCCGCCACTCGACGGCAAGTACGACACCCGTGCGAACCTTTATACCGTGCTTGGGCACGCCCAGCAGGTCATTAACCACGGCGAATCGTTGCTGGTTGACTGGGCAATCGATCCCACGCTTTCGTTCAAGTCGATCACTGCCTCGCGCGGGGACAAATCCTACGCACCAATCGATTTCGACTCGCTCAATACGCCAATTTTCGAAGCGCCAGCTATCTATAAGAATAAGCAGTTCAGTCAGGAGTTCCAGTTCACGTACACAGGCGCGAAGTGGCAAGGTGTAGCCGGTTACTATTACATGAAGGCCAACGCATTCAACGAATTTGACGTGCTGTTTGGTGCTGCTGGCGCTTCCCTTTACACCCGCGACGACATCGATACCAAAACCTGGGCGACGTTCGCAGATGTGAGTTACAGCTTAACCGACACATTCAATATCAATCTCGGCGGACGCTATACGAACGACCAGCGTCGCGCCGCGATCGCCGCGAAAACCTATCTTGGTCTGACAGGATCACCAACGCTTGGCAACCCTGCGGCCGTCCTGATTGCTTCGAATACAGATTTGGGCAAGAGCGACCTGAATCGCACCGATACCAAATTCACGCCCAAGATTGGCTTCGGTTGGAAATTTGCGCCTGAACACAACCTCTATGCGTCCTATGCAGAAGGATTCAAGGGTGGATTGTTTGATCCACGCATGAACTTGGCGGGGAATCCGACCAGTGCGCCATCGCTCGTAAAACGAAAAGGTGTAGAGCCAGAAGAGGTCAAAACCTATGAAATGGGCTTGAAGTCGGCGCTAAATGGCGGTCGCATCCAGACCAATGCGGCCGTGTTCTTTACGGACTATAGAAACGTCCAGATACCAGGCTCAATCCCCACCTTCGATGCCGCAGGAACCGTCATCGGATTTGCGGGCAACGTGACTAACGCCGGCAAAGCCAGGATCCAGGGCTTCGAACTTGAGGCACTCGCACGCGTAACTGATTCACTGAGCATCAGTGGAATGGTGGGTAACATCGACGCCAAATACAAGGAGTGGATCGTTGCCAACGGGCTAACCGGCAGCGCCGCTGCCCCGATCAACGTTGCAGGCGCAGCAGAGTTTCAGAACACGCCGAAGAACACCTCCAGCATTACGGCAACGTACGAATGGCCAATGGCGATATTAGGCAGAGCCGGCGGATTCGCATTGTCCAGCACGTACTCGACAAAGAGCAAGGTGAACCAGTTTGAATTCGTGCGCCCGAGCGGTGCGGCTTCGCTGGACGGGGCCGTGTCGCAGAATGTCCAGTTGGTGCAGGACGGGTACTCGCTGTGGGATGCCGGTCTGGTCTGGACCAGCAAGGACAGCAAGTTGCAGGTAGCCCTGAACGGACGCAATTTGACGGACAAACGCTACAAGGTGGCCGGCTACGCGTTCGGCGCTTTCTCCAACACCATCACGACGTTTTATGGCGATCCTCGTATCGTCAAGGCCTCAGTCACACTGAAGTTCTGACCATACCGGCGGCTCACTAGATGCCGCCGACTTTCCTTTTCGGCAGCCTGTCGCCTCGCGTGCACAAGCTGCGGAAACCAGCCGCACAATATTCGACCATGCGCGGTTCGATCGACGCGAGATCATCCGAACGGCAGCGTCCGCCGCTTACGCGGTCAAGACGCCCGGTACGGGACAGGGCTAGCGTGAGTGAACCGGTCAGAAAATGAAAGCACCAAAACAGCTCTTCCTCGCGCGCTTCCGGGAGTGCACGCTTTACCACCGCAATCAATCTATGCACC
>JANYFH010000017.1 GCA_025362705.1 Betaproteobacteria bacterium | reverse complement strand
AGAAAATGAACGTCGCCAGTCTTGGCAACCAGACGCCACATCTTCACTGGCATGTCATCCCGCGATTCCGCGACGACCCGGCTTTTCCAAGACCTGTTTGGGCGATATCCACACCGCCCATCCCAAGCCTTGATACACTTGGCAATAGACAGGAAGCATCCCGCGTCCATTCGGATCGGCAATGGGTGTCCGCAGTAAACCGCGCATTCGCAACTATCTGACGATCGCTCACTCCAATGGATGAGCGAAATGAATGCCACAAACGCGAATAGGGACGGGGTCGCAAGGAGATATGGATGGTTTTGCAAGCTGCGCCAAATACAACGCCGGGTTCCTTGTTTTTCACCGACGCACGCACGTGCAAGGATTGGCTTAAAGCCGTCCCGTTAACCAGCGTTCCGCAGGCGCAACAGAAAATTGTTGACGCGTTGCGCAATTTCAATCGCAGTGGCGATGTCGTGGCACTGGAACGCCTGACCTGCATGGAGCTGCTGCGCGACAAGGTCGCCTATCTGCTCACTGAGCAGCGCACGCGTTACGCGGGCAAAACCATTCCGTTGTCTCACGGCGATATCGCAGCCTGGAACGTATCGTGCATCCTGATTTCAGAAATGGAAGCGGGCTACCGGCGCTGCTGGGCTGATGCAACGCTCGAAGATGCACCTTTGTTTATTCACGGTGCACTCATCATCCAGCGCGTTGTCCGGTATATCGGCCTGCAAATGCTGATTGCCGGTTTTATCTATCGCCGCTTTGATTCCGCCCTGTGGATGCGTCTGCATATGCAATGGATGGAAGCCGAAAGCCGCGATCTGACGACCAAACGCGTTAAAGACTCGATCGGGGCCATCGATGGTTATTCGAGTGTGGAACAGGCATACACGGCCGTGCTGCTGGGGCAGGCTGCCAACATCCACGAGCTGACACCGCGCCAGATTGATTTTGTCGATGCCGTCCTGAAGCGCTTTGGCCATAAGGTCACCATCGCGCGCGACGCGAGCACAAACCCGCATGGACTCGTATGCGCGGTCGATTTGCTATCGAATGCGGGAGCGATTTTCTGCCAGCCAACCGTCATGACGGACAACGTTCGCGCGCTGCTCGTCGATGAGCTTTCGAAATCATTGCGCCGGCGATTGAAAAAGCTGGCAGACGGCGACGACCCTACAACGCTGGACCTGCCGGCCGAATGGAGTGTCAGTGACGCGCAAAATCAGCTCGCGCGACTGCACCGGCTCTGGTGCGAAGGGTCCAGTCCCCGTACGTTCTCGACCGTGCCAAACGAGAAAGACGCCATACTCGCATTTGGCATCACTGAAACACATTTCTTTGTGTCGGGTAATCCGTTTCAGCAGCCCGGTGTGAGGAGTGAGTTGACACGCCAGGAAATGGCCGACATCGAAATGTTCGGAAAGGTGTCCGAATCAACCATCCGTGCGCGCTATGCTGATTTCAACTACGGTACCGAAACTTGGGGGATCGTCGATGAGAGTCGCGGTCATTTGCGCGTATTGCGTCCGGCCAATTCAGCACACGGCATCGCCATTGGCAAACTGGTCGGTATCAAGATTGGCAAGCAGGAAAGCTTTTTTCTCGGCGTGGTGCGTGAAATGGTAGAAGAACTCGACGGCCGAATTTTTGCGACTATCGCCATGCTCCCCGGCAAACCGGAAGCGACCACGGTACGCGCTTCCGACACCCGCGCCCGTACATCAAATTACGTACAGGGATTCCGCTTACCGCCGATGGAAGCACTCAAGATTGCGGAAACACTCATCGTGCCGTCCAACCTTTCGCAACTGGGGCATGGCATCGACATCTTTCATCCGGGACACGGCAGCCCGAAGGAAGTGAAAGTTGCCGAATTTGTCGAGCGTGGACTGGATTTTGACCGGGTGACGATCATTTAGCAGCGCTGCGCGCTAGTTTATAAACTATAGCACTGGCGCGGCTTTACAGGCATTTCTGTCTCGAGAAGACCGCCAAATGGCGTTCTACGCTGCGTTATGCGGGTAAATCAACCAGCCATTTCCAATGCGTCGATCACCAGCGCCGCGCTGTTAAATCCCGCCTGTTCAAAAATCTCGACCATGCAGGTCGGCGAGGTCACGTTCACTTCAGTCAAATAATCGCCAATGATATCTAGGCCGACAATGGTGAGGCCATCAGCTTTCAGTTGCGGGCCAAGTGCTTCGGCGATTTCTGTGTCGCGTTTCGATAGTGGCTGCGCCACGCCGCGCCCACCGGCTGCGAGATTGCCGCGTGTCTCACCTTCTTTTGGAATGCGGGCTAAACAGAATGGCACGGGCTTGCCATCAATGACCAACACGCGCTTGTCGCCTTTGGAAATTTCGGGGATATAGCGTTGTGCCATCACCGATACCGACCCGTCGATCGTTTGCACTTCGATGATGGCATTGCGATTCGGGTCGTCCGCACGCACGCGAAAAATCGAGGTGCCGCCCATGCCATCGAGTTTCTTGACGATCACGTCCTTGTAGTCGTCGATGAAACCGTGGATTCGTCCCATATGCCGAGACACCAGCGTAGGCGCAATAAATTGCGGAAACTTTTCTATTGCCAGTTTCTCGTTGTAATCGCGCAGGGAGCGAGGATGATTGACAACGCGCGTACCCTGCTCTTCTGCGAGACTTAGCAACAGTGTGGCGTAAAGATATTCCTGGTCGAATGGTGGATCCTTGCGCATCAGCACAGCGTCGAAAAACGTTAATGGTTGGGTATGCGTCGCGATAACCGTACACCAGTTATCGTTGTCGTCCGAGAGCGATAAACGGCTGCAGCTTGCGGAAACTGTGCCAAGTAAAAACAAATCCTGCATCTCAAATGCAAAAACTTCATGGCCGCGTTTTGCCGCTTCACGCATCATGAATACGGACGAATCCTTGTACGCTTTGAGTTTGACCAGAGGGTCAATAATGAAGGCTACGCGCACGCCCTCTCTACTCCGCCGCAACAGCCATCGGCCTGGCTACATCCGTTGCTGGCGCAAGTTTTTCAAGCTCCCGCGATGCGGCCAGCATTGCCAGGCGCGCGACCACGCCGTAGGTATAAAACCGGTTCGGTGGCGCATCTGGCCAACCCGAACAATCCGGTGAGTGGCAATCGGTTTCAAACGCCAGCGGCACGAAACTCATGCCGCGTGAATTCAGGTTTTCGTCAACACCACGTTCAGTATTGACGCGATAAAAGCCACCGACAACAAAGGCATCCATCATGTACACCACCGGTTCGGCGACTGCACCATTCAGGTTTTCCAGCGTGTGCACGCCTTCCTGAATGATGACCTCATTCACTTCCAGGCCTTCTTTCACCACCGCCATCTTGTTGCGCTCTTTGCGATTGAGGCCGCGTACATCATCGGGCGAACGTGCCGTCAAAATACCCATGCCGTAAGTGCCGGCGTCGGCCTTCACGATCACAAATGGTTTTTCCTTGATGCCATATTCGTCGTATTTCGCCTGCACTTCACCGAGCACCGCTTCGACATTGGCAGCGAGACACTCTTCGCCTTCGTGCGCAGAAAAATTTACCTTGCCGCATTGGCTAAACATCGGATTGATGAACCAGGGATCAATGCCGATCAGCTTGGCGAATTCTTCAGCCACGCCATCGTATGCGTGAAAGTGCAGGGTCTTCCTGCGGGTAGTCCAGCCCGCGTGCAGCGGCGGCACCACGGGTTGCGAAAGGCCCTTCAGAATTTCCGGCACGCCGGCGGAAAGATCGTTGTTCAACAAAATTGCACATGGATCGAAACCTTCGATCATCAATTTGTTGCCGACACGCGTGATCGGTTCCAGCAAAAGCTTTTCGCCGTTCGGCAAGTCGAGCGTGGTCGCTGCGGTAATCTCAGGCAACAACGAACCAATTCGTACGTCAAGACCAGCACCCGTCAGGATTTTTTGAATCGCGGCAACATTGCTGAGATAAAAAAGATTGCGTGTGTGATTTTCGGGGATGAGCAAAAATCGCTGCTTATCCGGACACACCCGCTGCACCGCCGACATCGCGGCCTGAATGCATAGCGGCATGAAATCCGGATTCAGATTATTGAAGCCACCCGGAAATAAATTGGTATCCACCGGCGCGAGTTTGAAACCGGAATTGCGTAAATCCACCGATGTATAAAACGGCGGGCGCTCCGTCATCCATTTGGTGCGGAACCAGCGCTCGATGCTCGGGCGCGCATCGAGGATTTTCTTTTCCAGGTCGAGGAGCGGACCGGTGAGCGAGGTAGTGAGATGTGGGACCATGGCCAGTCAATAAAATGCCGCAAGCCTTGCTAGATGCGGTCAAGGGTCAGTCGTTTCAAGAGGACGTAGTTTACGCTCAAATGCTAAATTTCTTGTGACGGTGCGATACGGGTAGCGCAGATTGTCAGTGCTAAAATTCGACCATGAAATCGCGCCTGGCCTGTAGCAACGCGGCATGAATAATTTATTCGGCTCGCCCATACTGACGACAACGGCGATGCTGGTCGCGTCGAATCTTTTCATGACCTTCGCCTGGTACGCGCACCTTAAAAATCTCGCTGACAGACCCTGGTATATTGCGGCGCTTGTCAGCTGGGGAATCGCGCTTTTCGAATACATGCTGATGGTACCGGGCAACCGCATCGGCTACACAGCGATGAACCTTGGACAACTGAAAATGTTGCAGGAGGTCATCACGCTGGCGGTGTTCGTGCCGTTCGCTGTTTTATACATGGGTGAGACCCTGCGCTGGAATTATTTGTGGGCGGGCTTGTGCCTGGTTGGCGCGGTTTATTTTATTTTCAAGGGTTGAGAACTTGTCCGTAAGTCAGCCGCTTCCGCCCGAACAACCATTAAATAAAATGCACATCCACATCCTGGGAATTTGCGGCACTTTCATGGGCGGCCTCGCCGTACTCGCGCGTGGCGCCGGACATACCGTCACCGGCTGTGACGAAAATGTCTACCCGCCAATGTCCACACAGCTCGAAGCGGCGGGCATTCAATTGCACGAAGGCTTCGACGCCGAACAATTGCAATCATTCAACGCGGATTTGTATGTCATCGGCAATGTGATGACACGCTCAATGCCCGTGATCGAAGAAATACTCAATCGCAGTCTGCCCTACACCTCCGGCCCGCAGTGGCTGGGGGAAAACGTGTTGCAGGGCAAGTGGGTACTGGCGGTCGCCGGCACCCACGGCAAAACCAGCACCAGCGCCATGCTGGCGTGGATACTCGAATACGCGGGCCTCGCGCCGGGTTTTCTGATCGGCGGTGTGCCGGCAAATTTCGGCATCTCGGCGCGCGCACCGCTGGGTGACTCGCCGTTTTTCGTGATCGAAGCCGATGAATACGACACCGCATTTTTCGACAAGCGCTCCAAGTTTGTTCACTACCGCACCCGCACCGCGATACTCAACAATCTCGAGCACGACCACGCCGATATTTTCCCGAACGTGGAAGCGATTCAAAGGCAGTTTCATCATCTCGTGCGCACGGTACCGGCCAACGGACTCATCGTCAGTAATGGCCGCGATGAAAACCTGAAGCGTACGCTCGCGATGGGTTGCTGGAGCAGCGTAGAGGAATTCGGGCCCGGCCTGCTGTGGGATTTCAAACGTGCCGAGCGGGACACCCAGTTCAATGTGATTTTCAAAGGCGTCGACAAAGGCATGGTCGAATGGAATCAGATGGGCACGCACAACACCATGAATGCACTCGCGGCCATTGCGGCTGCGCGCCATGCGGGCGTGCCAACAAAAATGGCAATCGACGCGTTAAGCGAATTCTCAGGCGTGGCCAGACGCATGGAAAACAAGGGCGAGATCAATGGCATCGCCGTCTTCGATGATTTCGCGCACCATCCGACGGCAATCCACGCAACGCTCGCGGGATTGCGCAAGCGGGTTGGCGACCAACGCATATTCGCTGTCATCGAGCCGCGCACCAACACCATGAAACTAGGCACCATGCGCGAAGCGCTGCCCGGCAGCCTGGCGCTCGCCGACGTGGTATTCGTCTATGCAAAAAACCTCGGCTGGGATGTCGCAAAAGCGCTCGAACCCATCGGCACCAAGACCGGTGTGTTTGAAGATTTGGACGCGATGGTCAACGCCATCGTGGTGATGTCAAAGCCGGGCGACCAGATTCTGGTGATGAGCAACGGTGGATTTGGCGGCGTGCACGGCAAGATACTGGCGCGGCTTGCGGAGCGGGAGATGCGGGTCAAGTAACGGCAGTTACAAAATTCGAATTAAAAAAACGAATACATTGAAGGTGGCCGGTTCGATATAAATCCCTGAAACCATCGAACCCGCCACCTTCAATTGAAAACTTTATTGCCGACGCGGATTGTCCGGCTGGCGATCTAACCGATTTGGCACGCCATCGCCGTCGCGATCACGGTCACGCGCATTTGGGATGCCATCGCGATCACGATCTCCCGTTGGGCGGTTACGATCCCAGCGGCTGGATTGGTAGGCCCAGCGGCCGTCGCGTTCTGTCCAAGTATGGGGATGATAAAAATAACCAGCACGTTCGCGCTCCCAGCGACCTTTGGCCCAGACGTGGCGATTGTTGGTCCAGCTCCAGTATCCGGGTGCCCAGATATAACCTGCGCGCGGAGCCGGTACAACTTCATAGCGCGCTGCAGGCGGGGGAACGTTGACAAAAACTTCCACTGCGGCATTCGCGGTTGGCGCGACTGCGGCAAAGGTTGATGCGACGATAGTGCTTAAGAGCAGTTTACGAGTCCACATATAGTCCTCTGATGTTGGTTTGTGTTTCGGTAACAACAGACTAACGCGCGACCGACCAGCGCCATGTTGGCGCAACGGCAATTAACCTGTAAGAAAAGTTTGCGACGCTGAAAATCCGCCTCAGCCGGTAGCACGCTGCTTTGTCGCGCATGCGCGAAGAACGCCTATTGGCGAGCCGTTCCGACTGTTTTGCGTCTGCGACCCGCGTCAATGCTTGATCCACGTCTTTATGTGCGGCGGGGCAGCAGCAACAAAAAACCCCGGTCGCGCCGGGGTTTTTTGCTGGTTGCACAATGGATTCAGCTCTTGATGTGCTTCGCAAGAAATTTTTCCATCGCTTCGTAAAAATCAAAGCGATTTTCTTCGTTGCGGAAACCGTGGCCTTCGTTGTCTTTCACCATGTACTCGACGATAACGCCACGTTTTTTCAGCGCTTCCACCATTTGGTCGGACTCATCCTTGTTTACACGCGGATCCTTGGCGCCCTGTGCCACAAATAGCGGCGTCTTGATTTTGTCGGTATGCAGCACCGGCGATGCTGCAGTCAGCAGTTCTTTGTCATTCTCGGGATGGCCGACCATTTCGTGCAGCATGGCGAGATACGGTTTCCAATACGGCGGAATGGTGCCCATGAACGTGAACAGATTGGAGACGCCAACGTAATCAACCGCGGCTGCATACAAATCTGGTGTGAACGTGATGCCGGCAAGTGTCGTATAACCACCGTAACTGCCGCCGTAAATGGCGACGCGTTTCGGATCGGCGATACCTTCCTTGATGAGCCATTGCACACCGTCGGTGACGTCGTCCTGCATGGCTTTGCCCCATTGCTTGAACGATGCTTCCCAGAACTTGCGGCCGTATCCTGTTGAGCCGCGGAAATTCATCTGGAACACGGCATAGCCACGATTGGCAAGGAACTGAACTTCCGGATTAAAGCCCCATTGATCGCGCGCCCACGGCCCGCCATGTGGATTAACGACAACTGGCAGATTTTTGGCCGCGACACCTTTTGGCAAAGTGAGATAGCCGTTAATGGTGAGGCCATCACGAGACTTGTACGAAATCGGTTTCATGTCTGCGAGTTCGCCTTCAGGCATCCACGGCGAGATATCAGCGATGAAATCCAGCTTTCCTGTCGTTTTATCGAACAAATAGCGCTTGCCACGGGTTTTGTCGTTGAAAGTCGCGACGATGAATTTGTCCTCGTTCTTGTTGGTTGAGACGAACGCAACTTCATAGCCGGGCAGCTTGGCTTCAACCGTTTTGAACATCGCTTCGGATTCTTTATCCAGGAATATGCGCTGGCGTTTCCAGGTGGTGAAGTTGGCCGTGGTAAGTACCTTGCGTTTGTGCGAGTAAGAAACGCCGCCCATATCAACGTCCGCGTTTTCGGCGATGAGCTTGCCCTCCTTGGCGGTGACTGGATCAAATTCGAAAATGGCGGTCTTGTCGCGGCCACGATTTGACTCGACAATCAAACTCTTGTTGTCGAACGTGAACAGTAATGGCGCTACTTGTTCTTTGAAGTTTGTGGTGACGACAGGCTTGAACTCGTCCGTTTCCTTCTCGCGATACAGCATCGTAGTATTGACGCCATCGGTGGTGCCCGCTACACGCAGCCGGCCTTCGTGATCGGTCATCCAGCTGGTGATGTTGCCGGGGTTCTGCGCGATCAGTTTTTCTTCGCCGGTCGCCACATTGGTGCGGAATACGTCGAACACTTTGGCGTCGCGTTTGTTGTGCGAAACGATGATGTATCCGTCGTTATCGACGAGACCATCGACGATCTGCGCGCGAAGTTTTTCGCCTGGCGTCAGATCCTTCAGGTCTTCACCTTTCAGGTTTACTGAAACGACGTGGAAATTTTCATCGCCGCCGAAGTCTTTCACGTAAAGAATGCGCTCGCCCTTCCAGAAATAGCCGCCGATATCGCGCGCGGTTTCGCCCGTAACGCGCTTTGCCTCGCCGCCGCCGATCGGTTTCACAAATACATTCATCCGTCGTTCAAACGGCGCCAGCCACGACAGGTATTTACCGTCGGGCGAAATCTGGTGCCCGGCTTCCTGTGGGTTTTTGAAAAAATCGCGCAATGGAACCTGTTTGGCTGCGTCTGCGAATGCCGGCGATGTGTAACCCGTGCCGCCGACAATCAAGCCAGCCGCAATCGCGCCGGTGAGCAAACCCTGGTGGAATAACTTCATATATCTTCCTTGTAAAATTGAAGAGGATCGTTCGCGCGCATGTTGTCGCCTTATGCAATCAACCGCAAACAACGGCAAACAACGACATTGCGAAAGTGCGCGCAGTTTAGCCCAGTCGGACCGGGTTTCCTGTCAGAAAGCGACAAACCGCGCGAAATGCGGGACGGATACCTCCTATGGCCGACGATTACAGCTAGTGAGCAGCAGGCGAAACACCCGAATGGCTACTCCACCCGGGTGTTCATGCCGACCGGATCAGGCAGATTTCAGATCTGCCGCCTCAATCGGCAATTTGCGTACACGCTTACCCGTCGCGGCGAACACTGCATTGGCCACACTGGGCCCGCACGTCGCAACAATCGGTTCCCCGATACCGCCGGGTTTTTCAGTTGAAGCCACCAGGTGGACTTCAACAACCGGCATCTGATTCATGCGCAACACCGGGTAATCGTGGAAGTTGCTTTGTTCGACCTTGCCATCCTTGAACGTGATTTTGGAGAGCAGCACAGCCGACATGCCGTATGCCACGCTTGATTCCACCTGTGCTTTGACGATGTCAGGATTCACCATCGTGCCGCAATCGACCGCGCAGGTAATTTTGTGTACGCGCACCGCACCTTTTTCAATAGACACTTCTGCCACTTGCGCGACATAGGTTCCGTAACCTTCCATCAAGGCGACGCCATGAAAACGGCCTTTCGGTGCTTGTCCCCAATCGGCTTTGGTCGTCGCAATATTGAGCACGTTGCGAAATCGCTCTGCTTCCTTGCCATTGAGCATCGCCATGCGATAGGCAACCGGATCTTTGCCTGCGACAGTCGCCAACTCGTCGATGAAACTTTCATTCGCAAAGCAATTCAGCGCATGCGATACCGAACGCCAATAACCGACGCGCACACCGGCATCGTGTATCGCCAGCTCGACGAGCGTGTTGGGAATGTCATAAGGCGATACTGACGCCTCCGCCATGAACGGATCAATGCCATCCTTGACGAACGCGCCGAACAGCCGCGACGTGACTGAAGGCGAAGTGATGCGAAATTTCATCGCTACCGGTTTGCCGCCGGCGTCCAATCCGGCAGAAAGCGTATTCAAACTGACGGGACGATAGAAGTCGTGTGTCATATCGTCTTCGCGCGTCCAGATCAGCTTCACCGGTTTGCCGACCGCTTTGGAAATCTGTATCGCCTGCACGATGAAATCGACATCGATACGGCGACCAAAACCACCACCGAGGAAGGTCGTGTGCACCTTCACTTTTTCTTTTGGAAAGCCCGTGATTTGCATGGCCACGCCTTCGGCCAATTGCGGGAATTGCGTAGAACCATAGATGTCGCAGCCATCTTTTCGCACGTCGGCCGTAAAGTTCATCGGCTCCATGGTTGCGTGGGCGAGGAAGGGAAGCTCGTAACTGGCTTCGATTTTTTTCGCAGCGCCGGCCATGGCACTATCGACGTCACCCGTTTTCTTCAGTGACGCAGCCGGTTTGGCGAGCGCGTCTTTGAGGCCTTGGGAAATGCCGGTCGATGAAAGTGTTGCGCCCTTGCCGTTGTCCCACGTAATGTTAAGTGCATCGCGTGCACTCTTTGCCTGCCAGAATGATGTCGCGACTACTGCCACGCCGTCATCTATTTTCACGACCGCTTTCACGCCGGGCATCGCCTTCGCTTTCGCGTCATCAACGCTTATCGGCTTGCCACCAAGCACGGGGCATTGCGCGAGCGACGCGATCAGCATGCCGGGCAGTTGCACGTCGATGCCGTATTCCGCTTTGCCCGTCACCTTGGCAGGTGTGTCGAGGCGCTTGACGGGTTTGCCGATGATCTTCCACGACTTGGCATCCTTGAGCGGAACGTCCTTCGGCACCGGCAATGCCGCCGCCTTGGTGGCGAGTTGTCCGTAGAAAAGTTTCTTGCCGCCTTTGCTGAGCACCACGCCGTTGTCGACGCGGCAATCGGCTTCCGGAATTTTCCATTCTGCTGCTGCAGCCGAAACGAGCATCATGCGCGCCTGCGCGCCTGCTTTGCGCAAGCCATCGAACGCATCGCGCACGCTGGTAGAGCCGCCGGTCAGTTGTCCGCCGAGCAACGCGTTGATGTACATCGGATCGGCGCCGGCCATTTCAATTTTCACGCGACGCAGATCGACTTCAAGTTCCTCGGCGACCAGCATCGGCATGGAGGTGTAGGTACCCTGGCCCATTTCGGAACGATGGCAAATGATGGTGACGCTGTTGTCGTTACCGACGCGCACCCAGCCGTTGATCGCCGTCATCGTCGGCTCGGTCTTGCTGAATCCAGGAACATGAAAACCGACCATCAAGGCGCCAGATAACGCGGCAGATGTTTTCAGGAAATCGCGGCGACCACTATTTTTTAATGTGTTCATGTTCATACCTCCTTCTTGCCGGACATTTGTGCGGCCGCTTTGTGGATCGCAGCGCGCATGCGCTGGTATGTCCCACAGCGGCAGATGTTGCCGCTCATCGCTTCATCGATATCCGCGTCCGACGGATTTTTGTTCTTGTTCAGTAACGCCACCGCCGACATTATTTGTCCCGATTGACAGTAGCCGCATTGCGGCACGTCGAGTTGAATCCATGCCTGTTGCACCGGATGCAGCCCCTTGCCGGAGATGCCTTCGATGGTCGTGATTTTTTTACCTTCGCACGCCGACAGCGGCGTCGAGCACGAACGCGCGGGTTCGCCGTTGACGTGTACCGTGCAGGCACCGCAAAGCGCCATGCCGCAACCGAATTTGGTGCCGTTCATTTTCAGTTCGTCCCGCAGCGCCCACAACAGCGGCGTATCCGGGCTTGCATTAATATTGACGGCTTTGCCGTTGACAGTCAGTTTTGTCACGATCATTTCCCCTCGAGTCGGTTGGACGATGCCGAACGCTGCGAAAGCCTGAAAGCGCCAGCGGAGAAAATGTACGCTCAAGCGGCGCGAATGTAAACTGACAGGTACGAGATTTAGATGCGAGATTTTGTGTGGCGCCGAAAAAAAAGCCGACTTGCGTCGGCTTTTTGTTTGCATTGCTGCGAACGGTCAATGACCGAACAGAACGGGATTGCGGCTAGGCGCGAAAGGGTGACGTGTACGTATTTGTACACGAGCCCTTGAGCAACAACGCCGCGGCCCGTTATGTTCGTGTCATTACATGTCCATACCGCCCATGCCGCCCATCCCACCCATTCCTCCGCCGCCCATGCCGCCGCCAGCAGATTCTTCTTTCGGCGACTCAGCAACCATCGCATCCGTCGTCAACATCAACGATGCAATTGAAGCGGCATTTTGCAGTGCATAGCGCGTCACTTTGGTTGGGTCGAGAACACCGAGTTCAACCATATCGCCGTATTCGCCAGTTGCAGCGTTGTAGCCAAAGTTGCCCTTACCTTCAACCACTTTGTTGACGACCACGGATGGCTCATCACCAGCGTTTTGCGCAATCATGCGCAGCGGCTCTTCGATGGCGCGCATGATGATCTTGATACCGGCATCTTGTTCAACGTTGTCGCCCTTGATCTTGCCAGCGTTGGCGCGAGCACGCAAGAATGCAACACCGCCACCAGCCACGATACCTTCTTCAACAGCAGCACGGGTGGCATGCAATGCATCTTCCACTCGGGCTTTCTTTTCTTTCATTTCGACTTCGGTAGCAGCACCGACGCGAATCACGGCAACGCCGCCGGCCAGCTTGGCCACGCGCTCTTGCAGCTTTTCTTTATCGTAGTCGCTGGTTGCGTCGTCGATTTGTTTGCGAACGGTAGCAACGCGCGCTTTGATACCTTCTTCGTCGCCAGCACCGTCAATGATGGTGGTGTTTTCTTTGCCGACTTCAATTTTCTTGGCGCGGCCCAGATCCTTCAGGGTCACGTTTTCGAGTTTCAGGCCGAGCTCTTCAGCAATCACGGTACCGCCGGTAAGGATGGCGATATCTTCGAGCATGGCTTTACGACGGTCACCAAAACCAGGCGCTTTGACAGCGGTAGTTTTGAGGATGCCGCGCAGATTGTTCACCACCAATGTTGCCAGCGCTTCGCCATCGACATCTTCAGCGATGATGAGCAATGGACGGCCAGCTTTGGCGACTTGTTCCAGTACGGGCAACAGGTCACGGATGTTGGAAATTTTCTTGTCATGCAAGAGGATGAACGGGTCTTCCAGCAACGCGACTTGTTTGTCCGGATTGTTGATGAAATACGGGGACAGATAGCCACGATCAAACTGCATACCTTCGACGACTTCGAGTTCGTTGTCGAGTGACTTGCCGTCTTCAACAGTGATCACACCTTCTTTGCCGACTTTTTCCATTGCATCAGCGATGATCTTGCCGATGTTTTCGTCAGAGTTAGCCGAGATCGAACCAACTTGTGCAATTTCTTTGTTGGTGGTGGTGGTCTTCGAGAGTTTCTTCAGCTCGGCAACAATGGCCACAACAGCCTTGTCGATACCGCGCTTCAGGTCCATCGGGTTCATGCCGGCGGCAACATACTTCATGCCTTCAACGACAATCGCCTGTGCCAACACGGTAGCGGTGGTGGTGCCATCGCCAGCAACGTCGGAGGTCTTGGAAGCAACTTCCTTGACCATCTGCGCGCCCATGTTTTCGAATTTGTCTTTAAGTTCGATTTCCTTGGCAACCGATACACCGTCCTTGGTGATCGTTGGTGCGCCGAACGAACGCTCGAGAACCACGTTACGGCCTTTCGGGCCCAGCGTGACTTTAACGGCATTGGCCAAAACGTTTACGCCATGAACCATGCGAACGCGTGCGTCGCCGCCGAA
>JANYFH010000419.1 GCA_025362705.1 Betaproteobacteria bacterium | reverse complement strand
TGCCAGCACACTGTTGCGCAGACTCTCCGATTCCATTTTCAGAATCGCTTCGCGCGCCACCTCCACGTAATGCACACGCTCCAGCGCAATGGCGATGAGCGAGGCAAAGGTATCAAGCTGCCGACGCTGCTCCGGCACGCGCAGCCAGCGCGGATTTTCGGTCTCGATGGCCAGCACGCCGCGGGTGCGCATCGGTGCGTTCAACGGCAGGTACAGCACATTGCTGGCCGCCAGTGTGTCAGTGCCAAGTCCCGCGGGCTTGCCGCGATCATAGACCCACAGCGCGATCGTCTCATCGATATTTGAAGGCCGGGTAACATCCGCGCCTGGCGAAAAATCGAGACGGTCATTGCGATCCGGCAGGATCAATGCAGCATTGGCACGGAATGTTTCTTCGATTCGTGCATCGCTGATTTCAACCACCTGCTCGAACGTCAGCGCGCCCGACAGCTCGCGCGCCATTTCGTAAAGCGCACGGGCACGTCCTTCGCGGTGTCCGGCCACTCTGGCCTGATAGCGCAAGCCCGCGGTGAGTTGCGCGGTGATCAATGCGACCGTGAGCATGATGGCGAAGGTCAACAGGTATTGCACATCCGAAACTGCAAATGAGAAACGCGGCGGAACAAAAAAGAAATCGAAGGAGGCTACCGACAAAAACGCCGAGAATATCGCCGGGCCGCGACCCAGACGCGCCGACACCAGTACTACGTTCAACAAAAACAACATGACGATGTTGGCAAGATCAAAGTACGGCAGTAACACCGCCGCAATCGCGCTGGTACCAGCGCAGGCAGCCAGCGCGATCAGGTAGCCTTGCCGCCGCGATTTGCCGCTGCCGTCGCTGACGGTCTGGTCATCGACGGAGGAAGTCCTTGCTGGCGTGCGTCCACTCGTTTCAGCGCCACGGGCAATCTGCATCACGTCCAGCTCCGGTGCCGATTGCAACACGCGATCTGCCAGCGTGATTCGCCACGGCCAGCGCATTTTCCATTCATGTTCGCCGGTGGCTTCGCGGCCGATGACGACTTTGTTGAGGTTGTGCTCACGCGCATAGCCGACAACAGTCTCGCCGATGTTCTCGCCGGCCAGCGTAGCGCTGCGCGCGCCCAGGTCTTGCGCGAGTTTCAGCACATTGAGAATGCGCGTGCGCTCCGTCTCGGGCAGGCGCTGCAGTTTCGGCGTTTCCACATAGACAGCATGCCACGGCGCATCAAGGCTGTCGGCCAGCCGCGCAGTCGCGCGCACCACGCGCTCGCCGCCCTCGCGGGGGCTCACGCAGGCGAGCAGCGCATCGCGCGTCGCCCATACGCGCTCGATAGATTTCTGATCGCGATAATCCTTGACCTCCGCATCGACGTGATCAGCCGTGCGACGCAGCGCCAGTTCGCGTAACGCGATCAGGTTTCCTTTGCGAAAGAAATTTTTCGCGGCGCGTTGCGCCTGTTCGGGCAGGTAGACCTTGCCGTCTTCCAGACGCTTGAGCAGTTCATCCGGCGGAATATCGACCAGTGTGACTTCATCGGCCTGATCGAACACATGATCGGGCACGGTCTCCCACACCTTCACGCCGGTGATGCTGCCGACGACATCGTTGAGGCTCTCGATATGCTGGATGTTGAGTGTGGTGTGAACATCGATGCCTGCCTGCAGCAATTCCTCCACATCCTGCCAACGCTTGGCGTGGCGCGAACCGGGCGCATTGTTATGCGCGAGTTCATCAACCAGCAATAACGCCGGGCGGCGTTTCAGCGCGCCATCGAGATCAAATTCTTCGAACGTGCGGCCCGTTGCAACGATGACCGACGCTGGCAGTATTTCGATACCTTCCAGCAGCGCCGCTGTCTCTTTTCGCCCATGCGTTTCGATGACGCCGATGACGACGTCCGCCCCCTCACGCAACGCCGCGCGCGCCGAGGACAGCATCGCGTAAGTCTTGCCGACACCGGCATTGGCGCCGACAAAAACCTTGAGCCGCCCACGGCGGCTCTTGGCTTCATCTTCCTGAAGTTGGGCTAACAGCCGGTCCGGGTCCGGCCTGGTCTGCTCGTTCAAGTTATTTACTTCATGGCATCCAAGGAGAGGTTCAGTTTTAGCACGTTTACGCGCGCGTCCCCGAAAACGCCCAGCCACTTGCCTTCGGTGTTGGCTGCAATCATTTCGCGGACTTTGGCCTCTGGCAGGCTGCGCACTTTTGCCACGCGCTGCATTTGGTATTCTGCCGCCGCCACGCTGATGTGGGGGTCAAGGCCACTGGCCGATGCGGTGATGAGATCAATCGGTACGGCTTTTACCCGCTTCAATCCGGCATCCTGATCCGCCTTGACCAGCGCATCGACGCGTGCTTTCGACGCATCTGCAAGCGCGGGATTCAGCGGCCCGAAATTCGACCCGCCCGAAGCTGACGCGTTGTACGGATAGGTTCCCGCAGCTGAGAGGCGGCCCCAGAAATATTTGGTTTCGGTAAATTGCTGGCCGATCAGAGATGACCCGACGATCTTGCCCTGCTGCTCGATCAAGCTGCCATTGGCTTCGCGCGGGAACGCCAGTTGCGCGACGCCCGTGGTCAGGAATGGATAGATTAGTCCGGTGACGACTGTCATCAGCAGTAGCATAAGGATTGCGGGTTTTAATTGTTTGAACATGTTCATTTCCTTTGTTATACGACTTCTAAGACCACCCAGCCACAACCAGCATCAGGTCAATCACTTTGATACCGATAAACGGCACCACGATCCCGCCCAGTCCATACACCAGCAAATTGCGCCGCAACAACATCGCCGCACCCATCGCCCGATACTTCACACCCTTAAGCGCCAACGGAATCAGCGCGATAATGATGAGCGCGTTGAAAATCACGGCTGAGAGAATCGCCGAATTGGGTGTGGCCAAACCCATCACATTGAGCGCGGCCAATTGCGGATAGGTGGCAGCGAACGCAGCGGGAATGATGGCGAAGTATTTCGCGACATCATTGGCGATTGAAAACGTGGTGAGCGCGCCGCGCGTCATCAGCATCTGCTTGCCGGTCTCCACCACTTCGATCAGCTTGGTCGGATTGGAATCGAGATCGACCATGTTTCCGGCTTCTTTCGCGGCCTGTGTGCCACTGTTCATCGCGACGGCCACGTCGGCCTGTGCGAGTGCTGGCGCGTCGTTGGTTCCGTCGCCGGTCATGGCCACCAGCCGTCCTTCGGCCTGGTACTGACGGATCAGCGCTAGCTTCATTTCCGGTGTGGCTTCGGCGAGGAAATCGTCCACACCAGCTTCAGCTGCAATTGCTGCGGCGGTCAATTTGTTGTCACCGGTAATCATCACTGTCTTGATACCCATGCGGCGCAATTCCGCGAAGCGCTCGCGAATGCCGGGCTTGACGATGTCCTTGAGTTCGATCGCGCCAAGCACGCGACCGTTTTCGGCGACGACCAGCGGTGTGGAGCCACGACGCGCCACATCATCGACCTTGCGTGAAACTTCATCCGGGAAATGCATTTCCGCGTGCTCGACATGCAGCCGGATTGAGTCTGCCGCGCCTTTGCGAATGATCTTGGTGCCGACATCTACGCCACTCATTCGCGTCTGCGCAGTAAAAGGAACGAAGAGTGCGTTTTGCTCGGCACCATTGGCGTTCGTGAGTTTGTGTTTTTGCTGCGCCAGTGCGACGATGCTTTTTCCTTCCGGTGTTTCGTCGGCAAGCGATGCAAGATAGGCCGCCTCGGCCAGCACTTGCTCGCTCACCCCGGGTGCGGCAAAGAAGGCCGAAGCCTGACGATTGCCAAAGGTGATGGTGCCAGTCTTGTCGAGCAACAACACGTCTACATCACCGGCTGCCTCTACCGCGCGGCCGGATGTTGCGATCACATTGGCCTGCATCATGCGGCTCATGCCGGCCACACCGATGGCAGACAGCAATCCACCGATAGTAGTTGGAATGAGGCATACCAGCAATGCGATCAACACGGTGACAGTGACAGCGCTGCCCGCCTTTGCTGCTTCCACAGCGAATAGCGAAAACGGCAGCAGCGTCACCGTCGCAAGCAGAAACACGATGGTCAGCGCCACCAGCAGTATCGTCAGCGCGATCTCGTTTGGCGTCTTGCCGCGCCTGGCACCTTCCACCATCGCAATCATGCGGTCGAGAAATGTTTCACCGGGATTGACCGCGACTTCCACAATCAGCCAATCCGACAGGACACGCGTACCGCCGGTTACGCTGGAAAAATCTCCACCCGATTCGCGAATGACCGGGGCCGATTCGCCAGTGATGGCGCTCTCATCCACCGATGCCGCGCCCTGCAAAACGACGCCATCTGCCGGGACCACATCGCCCGCCTGCACGAGGACGATATTGCCTTTCTTCAGTTCGACCGAAGGAACAGTGTAGATCTCGGTGCCGAAGATGGGCTGCGTCATTTTTTTAGCCCACACCGTTTTGCGCAATCCGCGCAATGAGGCCGCCTGCGCATTGCTGCGTCCTTCTGCAAGCGCTTCAGCAAAATTGGCAAACAGCACAGTGAACCACAGCCAAAGCGAGATCGCGAGGATAAATCCGGCCGAGGCTTCGCCCGCGCCAGTCAATGCATGCACCCACAGCGCGGTGGTAAAAATGCTGCCGACGTAAACCACGAACATCACCGGGTTTTTCATCTGCGTCATTGGCGACAGCTTGCGGAAGGCATCTGCAATTGCTGGTTTGAGAAGTGCCGAATCCATCAGGGAGAGAGTTTTCGTTTTCATAGTTGAGCCTTATTTCACCGCAAGCATCACCAGGTGCTCGACAATTGGCCCCAGCGCCAGTGCCGGAATATATGTCAGCGCACCGATCAGCAGGACGGTGCCGATCAGCAGCACGATGAACAACGGTCCGTGGGTGGGCATGGTTCCGCCAGAAACCGGGATGCGCTTCTTGGCTGCCAGCGAACCCGCCAGCGCCAACACCGGAACGATGATGGCGAATCGACCAAACCACATGGCAATGGCAAGAGCGATGTTGTAGTAAGGCGTATTCGCTGAGATGCCGGCAAAGGCGCTGCCATTGTTGTTGGCAGCCGATGAGAACGCATAGAGAATTTCGGAGAAGCCATGCATACCTGGATTGAGAATGCCGGCCTTGCCGTCAGTGACCAAGACCGAGATGGCAGTGCCCGCAAGTACCAGCAATGGCGTCACCAATATTGCGACCGATACCATCTTGATTTCAAAGCTCTCGATTTTTTTGCCCAGATACTCCGGCGTGCGGCCGATCATCAGCCCCGCCAGAAACACCGCCATGACCGCAAACACCAACATGCCATAGAGCCCGGAGCCCACGCCGCCGAACACCACTTCACCAAGTTGCATCAGCAGAATCGGCACAAAGCCACCGATAGGTGTGAAGGAATCGTGCATGGCATTCACTGCACCGCAGGACGCCGCCGTCGTGATGGTGGCGAATAGCGCGGAAGCGGCAACGCCAAAGCGCATCTCCTTGCCTTCCATGTTGCCCATTGATACATCACTGCCAAGCTTGGCAATCAGCGGGCTCGCTGTCTGCTCAGCCGACATCGCGACCACCGCAAACACGACGAAGATCGCCGTCATCGCACCGAGAATGGCCCAGCCCTGACGTGCATCGCCAACCGCGCGACCAAAGGCATAGCAAAGCCCCGCTGGAATCAGGAAGATCGACAGCATCTGCAGGAAATTGGTGAACGGCATCGGGTTCTCGTACGGATGCGCGGAGTTGGCATTGAAGAATCCACCGCCGTTGGTACCGAGCATCTTGATTGCCTCTTGCGACGCCACTGGGCCCATCGCGATTACCTGCGTTTTTGCTTCAGCCGGTTCGGTGACGGCGTTGCCTTTGTCGTCCTTTAGCGGTTGGCCATCGGGGCTATTTTTTGGTGCATCGTATTTATTTACTTCCAGCGTCTGCGCATCGGGATACGCCGAGAAATTCTGGATCACGCCCTGGCTCACCAGCACAAGCGCGAACACGAAGGAGACTGGCAACAGCAGATACAGTGTGATGCGATAGAGATCGGTCCAGAAATTACCGATGGTCGAAATCGAGTGTCGCGCGAACCCGCGAATCAAGGCGAACGCCACCGCTATCCCGGTCGCCGCCGATGCGAAGTTGTGCACCGTCAGCGCCGCCATCTGGGTGAAGTAGCTCATGGTCGATTCGCCGGCATAGCCTTGCCAGTTGGTGTTGGTGATGAAACTCACTGCGGTATTGAATGCGGAATCAGCGGAAACGTTTGCCATCGCCTGCGGATTCAGCGGCAGCCAAAGTTGCAGGCGTTGAATCGCGTAAGTCAGGATCACACCGGCGACACTGAACAGCAACACAGCGAGCGCGTAATCCTTCCAGCCCATTTCAGCTTCAGGGTTTGCACCAATCAAGCCTAGCGTACGGTTCTCAAATGTTTGTCCCGCCTTGACGACCCGCGCGGAGCCATCCATCAATCCGGCCAAGTAGAGGCCCACCGGTTTTGCCAGCGTAAGGACGATGCCGATAAACGCAATCAGCAACAGCCAATATTCCAGCGGCATCATGAGAAGTCCTCCGGATTAAACAGCGCGATGAGCAGATAGATCAGCAGTCCGACCGCAACGACGGCGCCGGCGACAAGAATCCCGTTCATTTCTTTTCTTTCAGGCGCGCACAACCAGCGAGCATCAACAAACTCACTGCGCACAGCACGAGAATCAAACCCACGTAGATGAAATCCATAACCACTCCGAACCAGTAAATCGTCCGGGAAGGTTACGCAGGGACGCGTTGAGGGGATCTATATTTTAGGGGTGGGGGTGTAAAGAAGGCGTAAAGAAATGCAGCTTTGTTGAGGCGCAAGTGGCTACAACCGGGTTACAAAGCGTCTCAAAAACTCAAGCGCTGGTGCGGCTTTTCAAGCATTTTCAGCCTTTGAAGCTCGCCGATCCTAGACTTTACTTCGACACCTTACAATGCTAACAATCGAAAACACGTAACCGGATTCTCGACATTCTTGAATGTGCGACTACCAATGGATTCGGTACGGACAGATGACGACATATTCGACACAGCGACTTGACTGGCAACGACTTCGTTCGGACCGGCAGCATCCAGGATGCGCGAGGCAAGATTCACGGTGGCACCATATACATCGCCATTTGAACTCCCCACGACTTCGCCGTGATGAATGCCCGCATGTACCGGCAACAAGGTGCTCACAAGAGGAGTCGCGTGCGAGGTGTAGTCCGCAATCAGTCGGCGCATTGCCGCCAAGGCATCGTCGGCGTTGGCGAAGCGCAGCAGTACGGCGTCCCCAATCGTTTTGATCAAACGCCCGCGAAACGCTTCAGCCGCAGTGTTCGCATCGCGATGGAAGATGGCAGCCATAATCAGCGCTTCGCGTTCGTTGCGTTCGGTCAGAGCCGTGTAGCCCGACAGGTCTGCGAATACGATCGTCGCT
>JANYFH010000407.1 GCA_025362705.1 Betaproteobacteria bacterium | reverse complement strand
GTTGCGGGGATGATACCGCGCTTGAGATAAATCGGTCGCAGGTGAGCTCTGAGTCGCGGCAAACACAAGGCATAACTTCCCACTGCGACGGCGCACACCAGTCCGCAGACGGTGAAAGTGCGCGGTGCGCCTATGTGCTCGGCAAGCCACCCTGCGGCCAAATGCCCTAGCGGTGCCGCACCGATGAAGAAAGTCGAATAGATACTCACTACCCGCCCGCGCATGTCTTCTTCGACGATAGATTGCACGATCGTATTGACCGTCGCCGAGGTGCCCATCAAACCCATGCCGGTAATCGCCATGCAAAGCATCGAAAGCGACTCGTTTCGCGAAAACGAAAATCCGATAATGCCGATTGTGGCCAGGCTCCCCGTCACCCACAGCCAGCCCGTCAACCCGCGCACATTCGGGCGCCTCGCCAGCAGGATCGCGCCCACCAGCGCGCCGATGCCTACGCAACTGATGAACAAACCATTGAGTTGGGCACCCTTGCCAAAAGTTTGCACGGAGATTGCAGGCATCAAAACCGTGTAGGGACTGATCGCGAATGAAATGGCACCGACGGTGAGCACCAGCGGGCGTATCACCGGGTGTTTGAGCCCAAAGCGCCAACCTTCGACGAGGTCGGCGAGCAATCCCGCCGCGTTGTCCTTGCGCACGCGTTCATTGGGTGTAATGCGGCGCAATTGAATGAGTACCGCAAGAAATGAAATTGCGTTCAGGCCAAAACAAGCTGCCTCGCCGAACGCTGCGATCAACAATCCACCAATCGCCGGGCCGATCAAACGCGTGGAATTGATGTTGATCGAATTGAGCGCAATCGCGTTTGCCAGGTCTTCCCTGTCTTCAATAAGTTGCACAAAAAACGCATGCCGCGTTGGGACTTCAGTGCCGTTGAGAATGCCTTGTGTGAACGCGAGCACACCGAGAAGAAAAATCGTCATGTGCTGCGTGTAAGTCAATATCGACATGATCGCCGCGACGACAGCCGAGAGGCTCAGCACCGTCATCAATAATTTTCGACGGCTGACGCGATCCGACAATGCGCCGGCGAGCGGCGTGACGAAGATGTACGGCACCATCGCCAGAAAGCCGATCGTCCCGGTGGCGGCGGTCGATTCGGTCAATCGATACGCGAGCCACATGACGGCGGTCGATTGCATCCACGAACCCAGCTGCGATACCGTCTGGCCGATGTAGTAGCGGCGAAAATTCTGGTGGCGCAGTGCTCGCAGAGAGTAGGGAAGTGGCATTGGTTAAATTGTCTCGTTCCCAGCACGACGATACTTAGATCGCCTATCCATGAGGCTCCTGGATTGTTTATGTCCTGAAAGCTGCGCCAGTACTAGGGTTTCAGTTTTGATGCTTGTATCTTCAAGTTCGCAACCGTCGCTTCAAATTCCATCATTCTTTTCTTCTCCTGCTCCACCACCGCCGCGGGCGCGCGTTCAACAAAGCTGGCGTTGCCGAGCTTGCTGCGCGCTTTCACGATCTCATTTTCCAGCCGCGAAATTTCCTTTGCCAGTCGCGCAGATTCAGCCGCCACATCGATTTTGATGTCGAGCATCCATTTGCCCGTTGAGGAGAGCGCCACGGGCGCATTGGCATCCGGCAGTTGTGCGACGATTTGTGCATCCGAAATTTTCGCAAGCGCAGTCAGATATGGCAATTGTGGCCGGATTGCAGAAGCATCGCCGCTGATGAATAACGGTACGCGCAGCGCCGGAGATACATTCATTTCACCGCGCAGGTTGCGCACGGCGTCGATCGATTCTTTGAGCGTGGTCACGAACGCTTCAGCCGCTGTGTCGATTTTTTCCGGCTGCGATACCGGATAAGGCGCAAGCATGATGGTCTCGCCAGTCTTGCCGGCGAGCGGTGCGACCTTTTGCCACAATTCTTCGGTGATAAATGGAATGATCGGGTGTGCCAGCCGCAAAATCGTTTCGAGCACACGCAGCAGTGTGCGGCGAGTGGCGCGCTGTTGTGCATCGCTGCCGGTTTGCAATTGCACCTTGGCGAGTTCGACATACCAGTCGCAATATTCGTCCCAGACCAATTTGTAAATCGTACTGGATGCATTGTCGAAACGGTATTCGTCGAAGGCTCGCGCGACATCGGCTTCTGATCGTTGCAAGACGCTGACGATCCAGCGATCAGCGTTCGAGAAATCCAGGTAACCCGTGTCTGCGTTTTCTTCGACGCCGCATTCAAACGCATTCTTTCCTTCTACATTCATCAACACGTAGCGCGTCGCGTTCCATAGCTTGTTGCAGAAATTGCGATAACCCTCGCAGCGACTCAAATCGAAATTGAGCGTGAGCGATAATGGTGCGAGCGAAGTGAACGTGAAGCGCAGTGCGTCGGTGCCGTAGGCTGGAATACCGTTGGGGAAATTCTTGCGAACGTACTTTGCGGCTTTTTCCTGATGTGTCGCCAGCATTAAACCCTTGGTCGATTTTTCGAGCAACGCATCGAGGCTGATGCCGTCAATCAGGTCGAGCGGATCAAGCGTGTTGCCTTTGGATTTCGACATTTTCTGTCCTTCAGCATCGCGCACCATCGCATTGATGTACACGTGCTTGAAAGGAACTTTGTCGGTGAAGTGCAGCGTCATCATGATCATCCGTGCGACCCAGAAGAAGATGATGTCGTTACCGGTCACCAGTGCGGAGGAAGGCAGGTACGCTTTCATGTCGGGCGTTTGTTCCGGCCAGCCAAGCGTGGTAAATGGAATTAACTGCGCGGAGAACCAGGTGTCCAGCACATCGGGGTCGCGTAT
>JANYFH010000405.1 GCA_025362705.1 Betaproteobacteria bacterium | reverse complement strand
AAAAATCGTATCGCAAGCTCGCGATGAAATATCATCCGGATCGCAACCCTGACAAGAAAGATACGGAAGAAAAATTCAAGGAAGCCAAAGAGGCTTACGAAATTCTTTCCGAACCGGAAAAACGCCGCGCCTACGATGCTTATGGGCATGCGGGGGTCAATCCGCAAATGGGCGGCGGCCACGGTGGCGAGGGCTTTGGCGGATTTTCGGAGGCTTTCGGCGATATCTTTGGCGACATTTTCGGCGGCCGCGGCGGGCGTGGCGGGCAGCAGGTCTATCGCGGTGCCGACCTGCGTTACAACATGGACATCACGCTAGAGCAGGCTGCGCGCGGAACGGAAACCAAGATTCGCATTCCTGCGCTCGAGGATTGCGAAACCTGCAAAGGCAGCGGCGCAAAAGCTGGTACATCCGCCAAAACCTGCCACACCTGCAATGGCCAGGGCCAGGTACGCATGCAGCAGGGTTTTTTTTCGATCCAGCAAACCTGCCCTACCTGCCACGGCACAGGCAAAGTAATTCCTGAACCCTGCGCCACGTGCAGCGGTGCGGGGCGCGTGAAAAAACACAAAACGCTGTCGGTGAAAATTCCATCGGGTGTCGATAACGGCGACCGCATTCGCCTTTCCGGCGAGGGCGAGGCCGGATTGAACGGCGGGCCGCCGGGCGATTTGTACGTTGTGGTGCAATTGAAGCCCCATGCGGTATTTCAGCGTGACGGCGCGGATCTCCATTGCGAAATGCCCATCACGTTTACGGTTGCAGCGCTCGGTGGCGAAATTCACATTCCCACGCTCGATGGTGAAGCCAAGATCAAAATTCCAGCGGAAACACAAAGCGGTCAAACCTTCCGGCTGCGCGGAAAAGGCATCAGGCCGGTGCGCCAGACGTCGGCAGGCGATTTGATGTGCCACGTAGTTGTCGAGACACCGGTTCGACTTACCGATCGCCAGAAGGAGCTTTTGCACGAGCTTGAAGAGATCAACAAGAAGGACGGCGACAAGCACAATCCGCGGGCGAAGAGTTTCATGGACAAGGTGAAGGATTTTTTCGCCGGATAAACGTAGATTTTTCTGTAGCTATTTTCATAGGGTAAAATAAAGAAGCGCTAGCACTGGCGCGGTTTTCACGGGCAAAATTCCTTGGACACCGCGCCAGTACTGGCGTATTTCATTTTATTGTGACTGCCCACGCACTCGCCACATTCATTTCTCCCATGCGAGAATTTATCCGGCACGCTACAATCCTGTCGCACATTAGTTGCTTCTGCCGGGACAGCGAATGAACAATTAGAACGAATCCCGGATAACGTAGCCAGAGGAGTCACGATGAAAATGCATTTCCAGCGTGCTGCACGGTTTGTATTGCTTGCAATGTTGCCGTTTTCCCAGACAGCAATGGCGCAAGGCGTTACGTCCGACACGATTCTCATTGGCCAATCCGCCGCACTGTCAGGCCCGGCTGAAGCGCTTGGCAAGGAGATGAAATCCGGTGCCGAAGCGTATTTCGACGTTATCAACAAGAGCGGCGGCATCAATGGCCGCAAGATAAAACTTGTATCCCTCGATGACGGGTACGAACCCGAAAAGGCCGCCGCCAACACCAAAAAGCTCATCAATGAAGACAAGGTGCTCGCACTGTTTGGCTACGTTGGTACGCCCACATCAAACGCGTCATTGCCAATTTTCACCGAAGCAAAAATTCCGTTTGTGGGCGCGTTTACGGGTGCCCAAAGTTTGCGCGAGCCCTTCAATCGCTACATTTTCAATGTGCGCGCGAGCTATTTCGACGAAACCGAACAAATCGTCGCACACCTGGTGCTGCAAGGCATCACCAAAATCGCCGTGTTCTACCAGAACGATGCCTATGGCAAGGCCGGGCTCGCGGGCGTGGAGCGTGCGATGAAAAGCCGCAAGCTCGATATTGCGGCGACCGCTACTGTTGAGCGCAATACCATAGATGTCACTGCTGCTGCGGGCACGCTCGCAAAATCCAAAACTGAAGCTGTCATCATGATCAGCGCCTACAAAAGTTGCGCCGCATTTATCAAGGCGATGAAACTGGCAGGCGGCTTGCAACAATTCTGGAACGTGAGCTTCGTTGGCTCCAAGGCACTTGCGGACGCCTTGGGTGAAGATGGACGCGGCGTGCAGATTTCCCAGGTGACGCCGTTCCCGTGGACCGATGCGACGCCGATCTCGCGCGAATACCAAAAACGTATCGGCGGCCCGGAGAAATATTCGTTCACGTCTCTGGAGGGCTACATTGCCGCCAAAGTCCTGGTCGAGGGCTTGAAGCGCGCCGGCAAAAATCCCACGCGTGAATCCCTGGTTGATGGCCTGGCAAGCATGGGGAAAGTCGATTTGGGTGGCTTCACGGTCAACTACACGCCGACCAATCACAACGGATCCAGCTACGTCGATCTGACTATCATTTCAAACAACGGCAAATTCAAGCACTGAATCAGCATACGCATCTGATATCTCCCTTGATGTTGAGGGAGATACAATTCTCAGGCATTGTGCCGTCGAGATCAAAAAAAGGGGAAATGCATGAATTACCTTACGCGCGCCCGCCCGGCGGGCGCACTGCGCAGCGGCTTGGCCATCATCTGTTTATGGACAATCCTGCTCTCGGCAAACTTTGTCAGTGCACAGGGTGTTACCACTGACACAATTACCCTCGGCCAGTCAGCGTCGCTAAGCGGCCCATTGGAAGAATTAGGCCGGGAAATGAAAGCTGGTGCTGAAGCTTATTTCAATGCCGTCAACGACGCTGGCGGCGTGAACGGTCGCAAAATAAAACTGCTGTCGCTAGATGACGCCGCTATGCCCGAGCGCACCAAGGCGAATACCTTAAAGTTACTTAATGAGGAAAGTGTTTTCGCCTTGTTCGGCTACACCGGTGCGTATTCGATCAATCCCATGCTTCCATTGATCGAAAAAAACAAGGTGCCGTTTTTTGCGCCGGCGAGCGGAGACCTCACAATCCGTGACCCGGTTAGCCGCTATGTTTTCAATATCCGTGCTAGCTACAGCGAGGAAACTGAAAAAATAGTCGAACAGCTGGTACGCCGTGGACTGACCAAGATTGCATTGTTCTACCAGAACGATGCATACGGTCGCGCCGGGTTGGCCGCCCTTGAGGGTGCCTTGCGTCAGCGCAAATCGAACATCCTGATTTTCGGCAGCGCCGATCGAAATTCGGTGAACGTGGCCTCTTCCGCGCAAACCATTTCCAAGTCCGGTGCACAAGCCGTGATAGTCGCCGCCAGTGCAAGTACTGCCAGCGCTTTTATCAAAGAGATGAAGCGGCTCGGTTCAGGCGCACAATTTTGTTTACTCAGTTCGGTCGGTGCGAAAACAGTTGCCACACTGCTTGGCGAGGACGGTCGCGGTGTCGAAGTATCGCAGGTGGTGCCACTGCCGTATTCCGATAGTGAACCGCTGGGCCGCGAATATTTGAAGCGCATCGGCGGGCCGGGCAAGGCGAGCTTCGCGTCGCTGGAAGGCTATATTGCTGCAAGCGTATTCGTTGAAGGATTGAAAAAGGCCGGTAAAGGACTCACGCGCGAATCGTTCGTCGATGCGCTCGATAAACTCGGCAGCGTCGATTTGCGAGGCTATCGCGTGAAATTCAGCGCCGTTAACCACAATGGTTCCAGTCTCGTGGAACTCACGGTGCTCGGCACCGGCGGCAACTATAAGCGCTGACGACTTTGGGCTTGCCCGGCAATAAAAAAGGGCGCAAATGCGCCCTTTTTTATTGCCGGGCAACGTATCACTAGAACATGTGTTGTCCACCATTGATAGCGATATTGGCGCCGGTGACAAAGGCCGCTTCGTCGGACGCGAGATAGGCGCATAGTCCCGCAACCTCCTCCGGCTTGCCGAGACGACCGATCGGAATCTGCGGCAGGATTTTGGAGTTCAGCACTTCTTCGGGAATCGCCGTCACCATCGCCGTACCAATATAGCCCGGGGAAATGGTGTTGACCGTGACGCCCTTTCTGGCGACCTCTAGTGCCAGTGCCTTGGTGAATCCGTGCATACCCGCCTTGGCAGCAGAATAATTGGTTTGACCGAACGCACCCTTTTGCCCGTTCACTGACGAGACATTGATCACCCGCCCCCAGCCGCGTTCCACCATACCGTCGACAATCGGCTTGCACATATTGAATACGCTATCCAGATTGGTACTCACCACCGCCGACCAGTCGACTTTAGTCATTTTCTTGAATGTCGTGTCACGGGTGATGCCGGCGTTGTTGATGAGAATATCCACTGGGCCGACTTCCTTCTGAATCTTTGCCACCGCTGCCGCACATGAATCGTAATCGGCAACATCAACTGCATAGGCGTGAAAATGGTAATCGCGCGCCGCCATTTCTTTCAGCCACGCCGCTGATTTTGTATTCGACGGCGAGTAGGTCACCACCACTTTGATGCCCATACGCGCAAGCTTCATGCAGATTGCTTCACCCAGGCCACCCATTCCACCCGTCACGACGGCAATTCGTTGTGTTGCTGACATGTTTCTCTCCTGTTGTGTTTTATTGATTGTCTTCTTTTTCGGTGATCACCCGATAAAGCGTGATTGCCACAAACAAACCCACCTGTGAAAATAATACACTGAGCCAACCGCCTTTGAAAATAGTCATGACAAGCAGCGACGCCCCGATCGACGAGCTTCCCCAAATAAACGGCGACTTTTTCTCCATAGCCGCCGCGCGGGTGTAAAACGTTACACCACAAATCAATACCGCGATCGCAGCGTAATCCATGGACGTCGTTACGACTTTTCCTGCACGTAACGGCCAGGCGCCGCTTCGCTTGGTTTGAAATTCGCATTGCCCAGCGTGGACCGCGCAGGAATCATTCTGCCACCATGGTGCTTGAGCCAGTTTGCCCAACGCGGCCACCAGCTTCCCTCTATTTCAGTCGATGCTTCCATCCATTGATGGGCGGAAACGTTTGGAGCAACACTTGCACGGTAACTGCGCTTGTTCTTCGAAGCCGGGTTCACCACACCGGCAACATGACCGGCCGCGCCCAAAATAAATTCGGTCTTTCCACCAAGCAATGCCGCGCTGGTGTACGCGGTACGCCAAGGCACGATGTGGTCTTCTTTGGCGGCGAACACAAACGCGGGCATATTCACGTACGAGATGTCAACCGGCACACCACACATGACCAACTTGTCCGGCTTGGCGAGATTATTCTTCGAGTACATATTGCGCAGATAGTAGGCGTACCAGGGCCCGGGCAGATTGGTGCTATCGGAATTCCAGAACAGCAAATCGAACGCTGGCGGTTTGGTACCCTTGAGGTAATTGCCAACGACGTAATTCCAGATCAACTCATTGGCACGCAACGACGTAAATGCGTAAGCGAGGTCGCTGCCGTTGACAATGCCGCCGTGACCAACTTCGCGCTCGCGACTCGCGATGAAATCTTCATTGATATACGAAGTGACCTCGCCGGCATCCGAAAAATCGAGGAAGGTCGTGAGGAAAGTGACGCTTTCAACGACCTCGTGGCCCATGCGACGCAATACTGCGATGGCGCTCGCCAGCAGCGTGCCGCCTACGCAAAATCCAAGCGCATTGATTTTTTCGACGTTGGTGATCAATCGAACGTTGTCGATCGCTTTCACGACGCCATTTGCAATGTAATCATCCCAGGTCAGATGGCCCTGGGCTTCTTTCACGTTACGCCAGGATACGATAAATACCGTGAAACCCTGCTCCACCGCATAACGCACGAACGAGTTATCCGGACGCAAATCGAGTATGTAGAATTTATTGATGCACGGCGGCACAATCAGCAGCGGCCGCATATATACCTGCTCAGTCTGCGGTGTGTACTGCACAAGCTGAAAGACCTCATTCTCAAACACGACACTGCCGGGTGTGACGGCAAGATTTTCGCCAACCTTGAATGCCTCTTCATCGGTCATGGAGATATGGCCTTTTTCCATATCCTCTCTTAAATTTTCCATCCCCGCTTTAAGTGTCTCTCCCTTTGACTCGATCGCCGACTGCAGCGCCTCGGGATTGGTCGCCAGAAAATTTGCCGGTGACATCGCATCCAGATGCTGCTTCACAAAAAAGCGCATTTTCTTTCTGGTGTCGCTGGCAACATCCAGGCTTGCGACGCTATCGAGCAACAGGCGGTAAGTCGAGAGGTAGGATTCGGCGAGAAGGCGAAACTGTGGCGATGATTGCCAGGCCTCTCCTGCGAACCGTTTGTCATGCGCGCTGGCCAGCGCGGTGCTGGTGTGCGTTGCAGCCTGCTCAGGCGGGTGCATGAACAAATCGAACAAGCGTTTTTGCTCATCAACGAAGTGCTTCTGTAATTCCGCCAGCTTGTCAGGCTCCTGCGAGAGTGCTTCCATCCAGGCTTGATAGCCTTCTTGCACACTGGAAGGCGTTGGAATTACACCGAGGCTTTGCATCCACCTGCTACCCGGGTCAGGCTTGGTTTTACTGAGATGCATTGAATGCGTAGTGGAATTGGATGGGGGCATGCGGCACTCGGTATCGTTTTGTTCGGTCAGGGATTGATGCAATGAGAAACAAGCGAATTATCCCGTATCTTGGCTTTTCATTCCTGACACGCGATCTCACACAAACTGGTGGACCAGCCAGATGGAGCCCACACCAGCGCCGATCAACGAAATTTGTTGCACGGTATCGGCCAGTGTTGAACGCTTGTGCAGGCCGGGAATCAAATCGGCGATGGCCACGTAGATCATGCTGGATGCGGCAAAGCAGAGAAACATGATCGAGTATTCGGCGAGCGACACCAACATAACATAGGCCAGCAACGCACCGAGCAGCGTCGCGAAACTTGACATCACATTCCAGAACAGCGCCCTGCCGCGCGAAAAACCGGAATGAATCAACACCAGAAAATCGCCCAGTTCCTGTGGCAACTCATGCGCGATGATGGCAATCGACGTAACGATGCCAATCTTTACGTCCGCCATAAAGGCAGCAGTAATGGCCAAACCGTCGGTGAAATTGTGAAAGCCATCGCCGATGATGATCATCCATGCCGATGTTGTCCGTCCTGTCTCGTCAGCAGAATGAACGTGACCAGCGTGCGAATGATCG
>JANYFH010000401.1 GCA_025362705.1 Betaproteobacteria bacterium | reverse complement strand
TGATCATTCTAGCAGCGTCAGTGTTCCTGTCCGCCTGCGCCATCAATCCAGAAGATACATTTGTCGCCAAAGCCGTCGCCGCGGATTCGACAAACATCGACATCGGTACAGCCCGTGATATCTACAACGGCGCGCTGTTCCCCGACAAGGCCGTGCGCACCTACAGCAACACGGACAGGATATTCCCGACGCGCACCATCAAGGCTGCGGGCAAACCGTCGCCGCTACCCGTGGGCGATAAACCATTAACCGCGGTGAGCTTTACTTCCGCCGGAAAGACCTATGACCTTCCCGACTATGTCGCACTGAACCGCGTGGTGGGTCTGCTGATCCTGAAGGACGGCAAGGTCGCGTTTGAACATTATGATTTCGGCTTCACGCCCAAATCGAGATGGATGTCCATGTCGGTGGCGAAGTCGATCGTGTCCACATTGGTAGGTGCGGCGGTCAAGGATGGGTTCATCACCGACATCAAGGATCCTGTCACGAAGTATCTTCCGCAATTGGCCGGGAGCGCCTACGAAGGTGTCTCGGTCCGCGACATGATGATGATGGCGTCAGGCGTGAAGTGGAATGAAACGTACGTTGATCCTGCATCGGACCGGCGCAGATTATTGGAACTGCAGATTGCCAGCAACAAGCCGGGCGCGATATTCGACCACATGAAGTCGCTGGCCAAAGGCACGGGAACCGGCACGACCTTCAACTACAACACCGGTGAGACGATCTTGATTGGTGAGGTCGTGCAGGCCGCCACTCGCATGCATATGGCCGACTACCTCTCGCAAAAAATCTGGAGCCGCATCGGCATGGAATCCGACGCGGCGTGGTGGCTGGATTCGCCCGATGGGCATGAAGTCGGCGGTAGCGGTGTGCTTGCGACGCTGCGCGACTTTGGTCGCTTCGGGCAATTCATTCTCAACGGCGCGCAGATCGACGGCCAGAAAATCGTACCGGATTGGTGGCTGGCCGATGCCACCAGCGCCAAGCCGCTGACGGGCGTTACCGGCGTAAACGGCTATGCCTACCAATGGTGGACCGTCAAGCCCGAAGCCGGCAGTGCCCATGAAGGCGTATTCATGGGGCGCGGTATTCACGGACAATATCTTTATATCAACCCGAAAAATAATCTCGTCGTCGTGGCGCTCAGCGCGCGCCCGAAGCCGACGGGGAAAGAAGCCATCACGGATCTGGATTTCCTGGCGGCGGTGGTGCAAAAACTTCAGAACCCGTAGAAATATTAATTGAAGTGCGCGCTGTAACCAATCTGCAAGTAAATTGTCGCGATTTGGCGAACGAAGCTTCTATCATCGACTGACCGTAATCACACCGCATGACGGTTTGAAACAACGAACCATTTCATGGTTGCGCGTTTGAATCGCGAGTTCCGACGTTTCGTCGCGAACTATGGAGCGCCATCCCTTTCTTATTGCGGGCCAACCAGGGTGATGTAAAACTTCACCCTCGACATTCAACCAAAGAAGATCATTTATGCGCAGCTATCAGAATCTGGCAACGACCGGCCGTCGCCGGAACACATCACTAGTCGTCATGGCTCCGCTTTTTTTCGCCTTTTCCGCGACGACCTGGGCTGCGTTACCTTCCAACGCGGAAGTTGAAGCGATATTGAACAAGCACCTCATTTCGAACAATAAGGCAAAAGGTGTAGCGGTCGCGCTGGTGGATGGCAGCGGTATTCGCGTGGTGACGGCAGGCAACGCACGCGAAAATGAGCCCCTCAGAGCCGATGATCTGTTCGAAATTGGCTCGGTGACTAAAACATTCACCACCCTGCTGCTTGCCATTGCCGATGAGAAAGGCGAAGCAAAGCTTGATGATCCGGTTGAAAAATTCCTGCCGAAGAATCTGAAACTTCGCGACAGCGCCGGCGCACCGATTCGTCTGGTGGATCTCGCCACCCAGCGTTCAGGTCTGCCGCGCCTCGCGACCAATATGCAGCCTAAGGATCCAAAAGACCCGTACGCGGATTACGCCGAGCAAGACTTGCTCGATTTCATCAAATCATTCACAGCCACGCGTGAGCGAAACGCAAAGTATGAGTATTCCAACATTGGGTTTGGCTTGTTGGGATATGTGCTCACCAGGGCGGCTAATGCGGACAGCTATGAGGCGCTGCTGAGCACGCGCATTCTAAAACCGCTTTCCATGACAAGTACCACTTCCAATCCAGAATTATTCGCCGCGCGACTCACCCAGCCTTATGACGCAAATGGTCTCGCAACACCTGCCTGGAAATTGCCCCTGGCACACGCCGGAGCGGGCGCGATTCGCGCGTCGGCTGGAGATATGGGTCGATACGTTGAAGCCATTGCCGGTCTGAAAACATCCCCGCTATCTTCACCTATCGCTCTTGCCACAACGGTTCGGGAGCAGGGGCCAAATAAAATAAATATGATTGCACTGGCATGGATACAGTTTTCCTTCAATGGACGCGATTTTCTCAACCACGACGGTGGAACGTTTGGTTCATCAAGTTCGCTGCTGGTGGACAGGAATTCCAAAGAAGGCGTATTTGTTGTCGCCAACACGGCCACGCCGCTGATGGACATTGCCCTGCACTTGCTGGACAAGCGTCACAGCCTTGCCACGCGCGAGCTTCCCAAGGTAGTCTCCGTTTCCGCAGAAACGCTGTCACGATACGCGGGCACCTACAAGCTGAATGATGCAATGAATATTGTTGTTCGCGTCACAGCCGGAAAAGTGACCGCACAAGCCACCGGGCAAGGGGAATTTGAAATTTTTCCCGAAAGTGATACGCGCTTTTTCGCAAAGGTGGCACCAATCGTCATGACATTTGGCGAAATTTCGGAAGGTAAGTCGAGCTCGTTTTTGCTGGAGCAGGGCGGCGCCAAATTAACCGCAAGACGATTGCCGTGAAGTCAGCATGAACGAGAAAAGAAAGAGCACGATTATTTCTTCCTCAAAAAAAAGGCCGGAAACCCGCGCCAGTGCTTGAGTTTATCGTTCGCCCGCCGATGCGCCGCAGGCGTTGATGGGCGGCAGGCGGAAGGTTCCGGGCAAGCTTGTGGTTATGCCGCGGGAGCCTCGGTCTTGAAAGCATTCAAGCCCAGGAACTGCCAGTCCCGCGCGATCAATCCGTGCCGCAACAGCATTCTCAGCCGCCGGATTTCTTGTAGCTCCTCAGTCGATTCCGTATAGCGGCCAAGCCAGTCCTCATACGAAAATGCGCCGCACTGACTCTGATAGGCGCAGAGATTGTTCAGTAGTTTGCTGTCGCTGCCGCAATCCATTCCAAAGTCACATGCCACCAGTTCCCATGCGATGGCGAGCGATGTTGCACTGACCGGCAAGCCGCTGTCGCCGATCATCATCGACGATTCTCCCCGCGTGAGAAACAGGCCGACATCGCGAATGACGTGCGGATCACCGCTGGACAAAAGACGGGTGACGAGATCGAAGGTGCC
>JANYFH010000384.1 GCA_025362705.1 Betaproteobacteria bacterium | reverse complement strand
TTCCGCGCACGATGCCGATGTTGAGTCCGGCGTTTACCGCGCTGATGTTGCCCGCCGCGCTGATGATGTTGGCACCCGTGCTACCGAAGTTGGTACCGCCTATCACTTGCGCACCATTGCGATTGATGCCGGACAAATCCTGCCACTGGATGCCGAATTCGGAACTTACCGACGCGCTTACTTCAACGACGAGCGCTTCGACGTAAACCTGGGCTCGTCTGGCATCGAGCTTTTCGATCACGGTTCTCAAGGAATTGTAGACGTGATCGGGTGCGACGATAACGAGAGAATTGGTCGAGGCATACGCCTGAATGCTGCTGGAAACCGGGCTGGAAGCCGCGCCAGTGCTCGTGTTTGGCGCGGTGCCCGGCGCAGTTGTGGTGACGACTGAGGCGGTGCTGGCGCTGCTGCTGGAAGAACCGGAAAGCAATCCACGCAATGTGTCTGCCACTTTAACCGCCTCGGCATTGCGCAGGTAAACCACATGGATATTGCCACCCGCAGCCGTCGGGATATCGAGGCCTGCAATCAATGCCTTGATGCGCGCCACAAGCTGCGGCGTATCGGCGCGAACAATCAGGCTGTTGGTACGCGGCTCCACGCCGAGTGAAAGCTTCGCAGGTGTGCCCGGATTGGTTGGGTTGGTATTGGTCTCTGGCATCAAACCTTTGAGCAGGTTAGCCACATCGACTGCGCTCGCATATTGCAGCTTGATTAGTTGCAGTTCAGCGCTGGTGGGAACGTCGATGGAAGCGATGATCTTGCCGATGCGATTGACATTGCTGGCGTAGTCCGTAATGACGAGCACGTTGCTGCCAGCGTAGGCGCCGATAAAGTTGTTTGGCGCCACCAGTGGCCGTAGCACCTGCGCCAACTGTGAGGCGCTTTCATTTTGCAGCGTGAACACCTGCGTGACAATCCGGTCACCCGCGATCTGGGTACTGCGATCAATCACGGTGCCAGAAGTTTTCGCGTCGCCTTCAGGGACGATTTTCACCACACCGCGCTCCTCAATCGCCGCATAGCCATGCACACGCAATGCCGACAGCAGGATCTGGTAGGCGATCTCCTTGCTTACCGGCGCTTGCGAGATGATGTTCATGGTACCGGTCACGCGAGGGTCGATGATGAACGTCTTGCCGGTGTGTCCACCGATGGTTTTCACAACCGACGGAATGTCTGCGTTGACGAAACTCAGCGATACGGTGTCCTCCGCTGCGGCAGGTCTAAGAAAAACAGCGGCCGCCAACGCGGAGACGGTAAGTGCCGAACGTGCCAGCAGCATCTTGAATTTTTTTGCGTTCACGGGTTTCTATGAGTGAATAGAGATGGCTAATTGTACGTCATGAACATGTAGACTGTGCGACGGTAAGCTATATGGATTGCGGAAAATCATGAAGCTGGACTTAGGCTGCGGACTGAAAAAAAAGGAAGGCCATATTGGCGTGGATAGTCTGGCGTTGCCGGGAGTCGATGTGGTGGCCGATTTACGCCAGACACCATGGCCATGGCTGGACAACAGCGTGGAGCGGGTATTTTGTTCGCACTTTGTTGAGCATCTCACCCCTGCCGAAAGAATCACTTTTTTCAACGAAGTCTGGCGCGTGCTGAAGGCCGGTGCGGAAGCCGAGATCATCACCCCCGACTGGAGCCACGCGAGTGCCTATGGCGATCCGACCCATCATTGGCCGCCGATGTCGCATTGGTATCTGGTCTACCTGAACAAGGAGTGGCGGGACAAAAATACCCCGCATGTTCCCTACACCTGCGATTTTGCGACGCGCTATTCGTATCAGCTCGATGAATCGATACGCGATCAGACGATGGAACTCAAGCGCTTCGCGGTGGAGCACTACACGAATGCGGCACGGGACTTGATTGCGGTGATCACCAAGCGGGCGTAGAAAAAAAGTGGGTTGTTAGTTCTGGATCGCGTACGACAGCATCACCGGCGCACCGCCGCGCCTAACCTCAGCACGAATACTCGTCAGTGTGCCGAACTGCTGGTAGAGACGCGCCAAATCCCCGGGTGAATTTACCGGCTGCCCATTCAGGCCGGTAATGATGTCGCCGGTCTTGATACCGAGTTTGTCCAGCAGCGAGCCACTCGGTGCATCTTCCACACGCACGCCACCGCTTGCAGCATTGCCGATGCGACCAAGAAAGGCCATTTGCCGCGGATCCTGCAACACGCCATTGAGTTCCTGCCGCGATAGCGCGTAGGCATTCGTGCCAGTAGAAGCGACGTTCAAGCGAAACTGGGTGACCGGCGCGGCGTTGGCTGCGTTCATCTGTTTCGCGCCACGGCTCTCAAAGCGGTCAAGATCAATCCTTTCGCGAACGCCCGAGCGGCTGATGACGACATAGTCGGCATGCACTTCGGCGAGTGTGGTGCCCGCAAAAAGTTCCTCGCCCCGCCTTATGGCCTGGTCGCGTCCACCGACATTGAGCACCGCTGCGGAGAGCGTCCTGCCATCGACCGCAAATACCCCTTTGAGCCGGATGCTGCCTTGTGAACTTGCGCTAACGCTGCTGCTTACAGTACCGGAGTCGCCAAACAATTGCCGACCGAGGGCAACATCCGGCACCGCTGTGATCGATTGCGTGAAAGTACTATTTCGCAGCGACGGCGTAATGAAATGCCATGTCCACCATGCGAGTTGCCATCCCAGGGCAATCACCAGCAGAGCCGTGAGCATTCGGGACAGCAATTGAAGTCGGGTGAGTGACATGACCATCATTTTCGCAGTTGTGGCGGCAATTTGGTGGTGTCGATATCTAGATAACGCCAGGACTCGTGTCCGAAAGGATGCTTTTTGTAGCCGAGCACCCAAGGCTGCATCAGGGCGGTCCCCTGTTTAAGGGTGTTCACACGCCAAGGATTGTAAACCCACAGGATGTGCACCATCTTTTGATAAAGCGCGGTACGTTCCGGCGTATCCGGCATGACCTTGATGCGCTCGTATAGTTCATCAAATTCCGGTCGTGAGAACAGTGTGTAGTTCGAGCCGCCAATCGATTTGCTCCAGAACAATTGCAGAAAATTTTCACCATCGGGGTAGTCTGCGATCCAGCCGTAGCTGAACATCGCTACTTTGCCGAGCTGCGCAAGCTTTCTCAATTCCGGGAGTTTTTCAACTTTATTGAATGTCATGCGAATGCCTATGCGTGTCATCGCCCGTCCCCACAATTCTTTGCGGCTGCGCTCCCGCTGGTCAGGGATGGATGCCATATCTATCACCAGCGGGCTTCCATCGGGCATTTCGCGCCAGCCATCACCGTCACGATCGACAAAGCCATAGGTATCCAGCAAGGCATTGGCGCGCGCCGGGTTGTATTCGTGAAACGACGCTTTCTCGTCCACAAAACCCGCCATACCACGCGCAATCGGACTCCACGCCTCCTCAGCCTGGCCTTTTTCGATGATGGCGATTTCGTCCTGTACCGGAAACGCCATCGACATCGCACGCCGCAGCGCGATGCGCTCGGGCGTGTAGCCACCGACGGTTTTATCTTCCATGTTGAAGGTCGTGTAGGTCAGCCATGCGATTTCGTCGGGAGTCGAGGTGATGCCGGCGCGGATCAGATTGGGTGCCAACTTTCCGCCGGGGAGCGCGGAATCTGCGAGTGGCGGCGGAATAGGTCGGATGTAATCGTGCTCACCGCCCAGGAATGCCAGCCAGCGCGGTTGGTCTTCCTCGATGATGTCTATCTGGACTTGCTGGATCAGCGGTATGCGCCGACCCTTGAGATGCGCTGCAATAACTGCATCGTTCTTGCCGTTGCCGCCAATCGACCCAAAAAATTCCTCCCGAAAATCGGGATTGGCCTCCAATGTGACGCGCGAAGAGCGTCGCCACTCTTTCAACCGGAATGGACCAGTACCGACCGGATGCTCGGCAACGGCAATCCCGTATCGTTCCACCACTTCGCGCGCCAGTGCCGCCGTCGCGGGCATCGCAAGAATGTAGGAAAGATTGTAATCAGGCACCTTCAAGCGGATCACAAGCGTGTAAGCGTCGGTCGCTTCCAGGCCGCGAATCGGTTTGTCGTAATCGAATTTGCCGGATTTTTTCGCCTCATCGGCAAGCTCATTCAGGCCTTCTACCTTGCCATCGAGCAGGAACTGCCATTGCGCGCGGTTGGTGGGATCGAGCAGGCGCTTCATGCTGTAGACATAGTCGGCGGCGACCAGTTCTCGCTTTTTCCCCTTGAATGCGGGGTGGTCGGTGAACCTGATGCCGCGCTTTAACCTGATTGTGTAAATTTTGCCATCAGGGGAAATCTCGGGCAGCGCGAGCGCCGCGCGCGGTTGCAGCTTGATCGGGCGGGCGAGATAATCGTATTGCAATAGCGAATCGAAAATATTGTCGCAAATCGTGCTGGTGAGCTCAGCGGAATCGACTGCGCAATCAAAACCTTTCTCCGCTGATTGATACGCAGTGCGAATGATTTTGAGAGGTTCGGCGGCGAGCGTGAACGCTGGTAGAAGCAATGCCGCAATCGCCGACACCGCCAAACGCGCAAATATGGCATCAAAATTTCTGCTCGCTACGTTTTCGCCAAAACACTTCAATGCAGAATCCGCATCACGCCCTGTTCCTCAACCGTCGTTCCCTTTGGTGAATGCGAAGCGTGGTGCAAGATCATGCGCCAGCCGTGCGGCGTGAGGAGATAGACATTGGTTGCAAGCACCGGCGGAATGGTTTCCTTGCGACCCGGCAACGTGAAGGTTTCGTACACGCTGTGAATCGCAAGCGTCTGTCCCTGATGTTTGCGTAACTCGCTGACTTTCACTTTTGCATTTGGCCCCTGTGAAAATATCTCGGTGAAACTCCCGCGAATTGCCGTGAACCCTGCAAGCCTGGGCCCTTGGGGATGAATGCAAACAATGCCCGGCTCGTCAGCCCATACCGTCATCATCAGATTGAGGTCGGCGCGTTCGAGCGCATCGTAGAACGCGGTCTCGCAGTCGGTGGAGGTTGTGAAAAATTTTAGGGGTTTCTTTGGCATGGACGAGATGATAGCGTGCTATACAGAACTATGCGTGTGGGAGCACCCCGTTCCCGAGTAAAGAGGGAACTCGTGGATGGCGAGACTTCGCGCCGGCGCACGTTACCTGAAGCTCGGAACATTCAACCTGCCGTCCTGTTGTCGCCACGGCAGGGACTTCAGCTAATCCATAGCCGGATTTCGGTTCAGCGACTTACTGAACGTCGGCGCGCGGCGATGCTTCGTCGCTTGTTCAAACGCGTATGCAAGGCGGATCAGCGTGGGCTCGCTCCACGCGGTACCGACGAATGAAATGGCGGCGGGCAATCCGTAGACGAATCCTGCGGGCACGGTGATGTGCGGATAACCTGCTACCGCTGCCGGGCCACTGAAGCCGCCGCCGCTCGCATCGCCCTTGATGAAGTCTGTCAGCCACGCTGGGCCATTGGAGGGCGCAACCAGGGCGTCAAGTTTGTGTTCCTTCAGTACTTTGTCGATGCCTTCCTCGCGCGAATAGCGTCGATTGTTTTCCAGCGCGTCCTTGTATTCTTTCGTGTCTAGCCCGCCCTTGGCGACGGCCTTCAAAAAATGTTCCTGTCCAAAGAAGGGCATTTCCCGCTTTGCATTTTTTATATTGAAATCGATAATGTCCTGCAGCGTTTTGATCGACGAACCGGGCGCGAATTCGGCGAGATAGGCTTCCATGTCGGCCTTCAGCTCGAAGTACAGTACCTCCAACTCGGTCTGTCCGTACTTGGCCACGTTGGGAAGTTCGACCGGATATATCAGAATCGCGCCCTTCGCAGCTAGCACGTTCAATGCTTCTTCCACCACAGCCGAGACGAGATCATTGCGCCCACCGAAGTTGCTGCGCACGACGCCAATGCGCGCACCCTTCAAACCGTCCGCGTCGAGAAATTTGGTGTAGTCGTGCGCTTTGTCCATATTTTCTGCTGTTACCGCATCGCGGGCGTCAATGCCCGCAAGTGCCGTCAGCAACAATGCTGCATCGGTCACAGTACGTGCCATCGGTCCGGCGGTATCCTGCGAGTGGGCAATCGGAATGATTCCGTTGCGGCTGATTAGTCCCAGTGTTGGTTTGATACCGACCAGGCCGTTGATCGAAGACGGCGAGATGATCGAGCCATCAGTTTCGGTTCCTACCCCCAGGGTTGCGAGACTCGCAGCAATTGCTGCACCTGAGCCGGAACTTGAGCCGCTGGTATTGCGATCCAGCGCATACGGGTTCCTGGTCAATCCGCCGCGCCCGCTCCAGCCGCTGGTTGAACGCGTCGAGCGGAGATTGGCCCACTCGGAAAGATTGGTCTTGCCAAGGATGACGGCACCTGCCTCGCGCAGCTTTGTTACAAGGAAAGCGTCTCGCGGCGGCTTCACCCCCACCAACGCGAGGGAGCCTGCCGTGGTCTGCATTTTATCGGCGGTCGCGATATTGTCTTTGAGTAGCACCGGAATCCCGTGCAAGGGGCCGCGTGGACCCTGGACTTTGCGCTCCTTGTCCAGCGCCGCGGCAATGCTGGCCGCATCGGGATTGAGTTCGATAATCGAATTGATGTGCGGGCCGCTTTTGTCGATTGCGCGTATCCGCGCGAGGTAGGCACCTACCAGTTGCCGCGAGCTCAGCTTGCCGGATTGCATCAACGCCTGTAGCTCTGCGACGTCTGCTTCAACAATATTGAAGGCACGTTTGCCAGCTAAAGTTACCGCCATGGATTTCTCCCCGATCAATACGCCCGCGCCGGTCACGAAGGCAATTTGTATGAAGTTTCTGCGATTCATGAAGCACACTCCTGCACAGTGTTGAGCCGTAACATCCGGCGCATTATCATCCTAACCCGGTCGACTGAAGATAGAAATAAAAGTCGAAGAATTGTCTGTTTTTGGCCCGACACTTTGGTATCGCGGAAACAGGAAACGCCGTTTTCCACGCGATGTGTCTTTTTTGCCACACTTCCTGCCTCGCGGTTGCCCCACGGCTGCGCCAGCTTGATACAGGACAATGTTTTGCCGCCAATTCAAGAATAAAAGTACCACGCATCATTGACGATTAATTCTCATACGCTGGCAGTTTTGCGGGAAGAGATAGCGCGTCATTCCCTGCGGCAAAGACCAAACGTCCACACCGCATCCTTCATCACATCGCACAGGGGTATGGAGAAATGTGTAAGCAGACACTTAAACGCAATGGAATTGAGCGCGTATTATTTGGTGGGCTTTTTTTGGTCTTGCTGCTGGCTGCGCAAGCACATGCCCAGTCGGCAGATGCTCCCGCACAAAAGGTTGAAAAAATCGAAGTTACCGGCTCGTCGATCAAGCGCATCGATGGTGAGACCGCGTTACCAGTTCAGGTCATGACCAAGGAAGACATTCAGCGGACCGGCGTATCGACGACGGAACAATTGCTGAAAATGGTTACTGCCTCGTCTAGCAGCGGCAGTACCAGCGTTGCCAATACCGCCGCTGGTGGCGGACAAGGTGGTGCGGGCTCGTATGCGGCGATCTCGCTGCGTGGATTGGGTTCAAACAGAACGCTGGTACTCATCAATGGGCGGCGCGTTGCACCCGTGGCCGGCATAACGGCAGTCGATATCAGTACGATTCCGGTCTCAGCGATCGAACGTATCGAAGTGCTAAGGGATGGCGCGTCGGCGGTTTACGGCAGCGACGCAGTGGCAGGCGTTGTCAACTTTATCCTGCGGAAGGATTTTACCGGCACTGAGCTTACAGTAACCGCTGGTACACCGACGCGCGATGGTGGCGGCAATGAGGGAAAGGTGTCGGTATTTTCCGGATTCGGTGATCTTGGCAAAGATCGCTACAACATCAATGTCGGTGCGAGCTATCAGGCGGTGAAGCCCATTTTTGGTTCCGACAGATCTTTTGCAAAGAATATCAACGTTGGCGAGCAGTTGGACAAGACCAGCAACACCGCGTTTCCGGCCAATGTGCGCTTGAACAACGGCACGCTCGTTGCGCCCACATACCCGAATTGCGGCCCGTATTCACTGGTTTCGCCACTTCTTCCCGGTATTTGCCGCTACGACAATGCGCCGTACGATTCATTGCAACCGGATTCGAAACAAGCCAGCGGAATCTTTAACGCCAAGCTTAATATTTCTTCCACGGTGGAAGGCTATGTGGAAGGTAGCTTCACGCGCAACAAAACCATCAATACGATCCAGCATGTTTTGATCAACGGTGCAGCACTACCCGCGGGCCAGGCGTATATCGCTTCACTGACCAACCTTCTCAACACGCAGTACGCCGCCTTTCCCCAACTCAGAAGCTTGATTGGATCCGCGTTTGCGTTGTTGCCACCGTCGAGCCCCTACTACCCGACTGCATTCGCCAATGCAAACGGGCTGACCGGCCAACCACTGGTACTGTTATTCAGGTCGATCCCCACCGGCGTGCGTATTACGCAAGATGTCACCGACAACTCGCGGGTGGTGGCGGGATTCAGGGGAACGGCCGGGGGCTGGGACTATGACACCGGGTTTTTGTATAGCGAAAACAAGCTGACGGATAGTTTGGTCCAGGGATGGGCGCTGACCAACCAATACCTCAATCTTCTCAACACCGGGGTGATCAACCCATTCGGCCCCACGACCGATCCCAATGCCCTTGCCGCTGCCATGGCAAGCAATTATGTAGGTGTCTTCGCCATTAACAAGACGTCGATTTCCAGTTTCGATGCCAAGGCGTCTCGCGATTTGTATCAATTGCCGGCCGGCATGGTCAGTCTCGCGCTTGGCGGCGAATTGCGCAAAGAAAAGATGGATCTCAACCCTTCTGCAGCGAATCGGAACTTCGACGTATCCGGATTTGGCGCGCCGGGCGTCCCGGTTTCGGCATCGCGCAACGTCGAATCAGCATTCGTCGAAGTCAACGTGCCGATTCTCAAGAATTTCGAGGCGAATGCGGCGGTTCGTTACGACAATTACGAGAAGGTGGGAAGCAGCGTAAATCCGAAGGCATCCATCCGCTGGCAGCCTGGCGAGCAGGTGCTCTTCAGGGCAGCATATGGTTCAGGCTTTCGCGCACCGACGTTGCTCGATCTTTACCAGCCGGAGGCGCGAGGCATTACCACCAACGGACAACGTGACCGAATTCGCTGCCCGGTGGTCGTTGCCACTGTTCAGGATTGCAGCAACCAGTTTGTCACCATCGGTGGCGGCAATCCACTGCTGAAACCGGAAAGATCCCGGTCGAAAACCTTCGGGATACTGGTTGAACCGACCAAAGACATTTCAATTGGTCTCGACGCGTTCTTCATTTCGCTCAAGGATGTGATCAGAACCGGCGTACCCATTGCGACAATACTCGGCGACCCAGTGACCTACGCAAGCTACATTCTCCGTGGCCCCCCGGACGGCAACGCCAGTGGCGTCGGTCCCATTCTCGGCATTCAGCAGGCTCTTACCAATCTGGGCAAAACCAACGTGGAAGGCGTCGATGTCGATGTGAAGGCGCGGGTACTCAACGTTGACGGCCACAAGCTGACACTGCGCTTGAACGGTACCTATATGTCGAAGCACGAGTCGCAGAATCTCGACGGTTCGTACACCAACGCAATCAATAATCCAAGCGCGTTGAATATCGGCGTGATACTTCGCTGGCGTCACACCGCGAGTGCGACATACGAAAGAGGTCCTTGGGTTGCGTCAGTGGTGCAGAATTATCAGGTCGAATACAACGATCTTAGAACGGGCTTGCAGGCCGCGAGTGTTGTACCTCGTTACGTCGCGCCATACGAAACCTACGACACGCAAGTTAGTTATCTGGGATTCAAGTCGCTCCGGCTTACGCTCGGCGTCAAGAATATTCTGGATCGGGATCCACCCTATACGAACTACGGCGGTGGTTTTGTTGGAAGTTACGACTTGAGCTATACCGACGTGCGTGGCCGGTTTGTATACGGCACGCTGGCTTATACGTTCCGGTAACTTAAGTCTCTTGTCGCGCGTCGGCTGCGTATTTTGCGTGGCCGACGTACTGGTTCGCGGCGTGACCACGATGCGCGCGCAATGAGCGGGGAGTGCCGTTAGCGCCAATCCCGCACCAATGGCTGAATGCTGCCGATCCCGGTTATCCTGCCGCACGACCAACGACTCGATATCCCAACAATGACCGATGCCACCGCCGTTACAGTAAATTCGCCAAAAGACCCGCGCCACTGGGTTGACGATGGCTGGACCGCACGCGTAATCAAGAACGAAGATGACGACGGCTGGGCCGTTGAGATGACCAAGGACGGTGAGCCTGAGCCAGCGCTGGTGGGGCCGTGGACGATGGGACGTGACAAGAAAAATCCGAAGCCGCTGGATGCAACCGCGTTTCACACACTCGTCAAAACCGCCTACGAAGTTCGACGCAGACATGAACAGCATCTGCATGCGACCTTACACAAGAAAGTTGTCGTTGTCAGCGGCGACGCAACTGTTACGGTCACGCTCGACATCGTTCCTGATGAGGAAAACCCGTACGCAATGTTGACGGCGAATGAAGCGCGTAAACGCGACCATCCGCCGCTGGCGCATGTACGCGTAGCATCATCGTTCAAACTGACTGAGGCGAGTGCAATTGCCTGGATCGAGGATGGCTTTCGTCCGCCGGAGTGAACAGGTTAGCGGGTTCAGATCGTTGCGACCTATAGAGGGTGTCCACGTAGATCGCCTATTGACGGGAATTTCCGGATACTTATGGCCTGAAAGGCGCACCAATGCTAGACATTGATGTGATTCTGAATGCTACTGCGCTAAATTTGTCGTGAGCATTTGCCACCCGTCGCACTGCAGTTGCTGACCACCTCCACCGCATTTAAGCTCTCCACAAATACCTGGTTACCAATCCGGCAAAATGTGAAATTGACAAACAGCGTAGCGACGGGAACGCAATGACAACATCAACAATGCTCTGGATCGCAGTAGGACTGCTGATCGTGTGGCGCATGTACTCGCGTATTCGACGCTTGATTGGTCGTCAGCGATCGCGGGCATGGCGACATTGGGCGGCGGCGATATTTTTCCCCTTGCTGATTGTGTTGCTGGGGCTGGGTGCGCTGAAATCACCGCTTGCGTTTTTGGCGTTGACGGCGGGCCTTGCCGCTGGCATCGGTCTCGCCGTGTGGGGATTGCGATTGACGCAGTTTGAAAAGAGCGATCTCGGTTACTTCTACACACCAAACGCGCATATCGGCATTGCCATTTCGATTGTGTTCGTTGCCCGCATGGGCTATCGGCTGATACAGATAATGGCGTTGACTGGAGCGGAAGCGCAATTGGCCGCACAGGATTTCGGTCGCAGCCCGCTCACACTGGTCATTGTCGGCACCATGGCCGGCTATTACGCGGCTTACGCTATTGGGCTGTTGCGCTGGCGCGCCGAAGCGAAGACGCAGCCCGTTATTAACGCACTTTGAAATTTTTGTCGGGATTGTCAGCGTCGCTGAATTGGGGGACGTCATGAAAAGATTCGCAACGGCGCTAGCAATAGTGTTGGCGCTCGCCGCTGCCGCTACAGGCGAGGAAAAAGAATATTAGGTTCCAGGCTCGCATTTTCTAATGAAAATACGAGCTTGCTACCCTATGGTCATAATCGGCGTCTTGTTGCGGGATGCTAAACACTGGTTCTCACTTGCGTGCACAATCGTCCGGAATAAACAATTGAAACTCCGGCATTGGCGCGCTTTTCCTCGCAATTCCGGCCTGAAAGCCGCGCCAATGCTGGCCTTTCACCTTTCGTTTGCAACGGCTGTCAATTTTGGCAACGACGCCATGGGACGAGCTCCGGCTGGCATAGGCAGCTCGTGTTGCACCTGAATGGCCGCAATATTCGATTTCCCTGCCTTTATTCAGGGTAGAATTTTCATCAAGTTATTGGTTATCGCGGCGCGAATTGCGTAACCGGCCGCGCCTCGTAGTGTCAATCCCAATTGGAGAAAAACATGATCCGCTTCAGCGTTAACGGCGAGCGCATTGAAACTGACGTGGCAGCAGATACACCGCTGCTTTGGTTTCTGCGCGATAACCTTCAGATGACCGGCACAAAATTTGGCTGCGGCATGGCACTCTGCGGCGCCTGCACCGTACACGTCAACGGAGATCCGGCGCGCGCCTGTTCGACACCGTTATCAGCAATTGAAGGCAAGCGTGTGACTACCATCGAGTCGATTGGATCATCGAAGATAGGCAAACAAGTGCAGGCAGCTTGGATTTCTGAGGACGTGGTGCAGTGTGGTTATTGCCAGTCCGGCCAAATCATGTCGGCCACTGCGCTGCTCACAAAGAATAAAAATCCGACAGATGCGCAGATTGACGCCGCGATGAACGGCAACATTTGCCGCTGCGGAACTTACAACCGCGTTCGTGCAGCGATCAAGGTTGCTGCTGGTGGTGGTGCCGCAAAACCGGTGATGCCGGAAAAGAAATCCGTCGCCAAAACGAAAGCATAGGGGACTTTGATGAAACAACTTTTTGAAACTGCCCCAGTCAGCCGCCGCAACTTCCTGAAGTCTGCCACTGCTGCGACGGGTGGCCTCGCGATTGGTTTTTATCTTCCCGGTGCGACCAGAGCCGCCGCTGCACAGGATGCGCCAAAAGCCAACACAACACCGAATGCATTTCTGCGCATTGCCCGCGATGGTTCGGTTACGGTGCAAGTGAAACATCTTGAATTTGGCCAGGGTGTGATGACTTCCCTTCCCATGCTTGTCGCTGAAGAGCTCGATTGCGATTGGTCAAAAGTGCGTGCTGAATTGGCGCCCGCAGCGCCGCAGTTTGCGCACACCATGTTCGGTATGCAGATGACAGGCGGCTCGTCTTCGGTGATCAATTCGTGGACACAAATGCGCACGGTGGGTGCTACGGCGCGCGCGATGCTGATATCGGCTGCAGCAGGCAAGTGGAAGGTAAACGCGGCTGATTGCCGCACTGCCAACGGCGTTGTGATCGGTCCGGCCGGACAGAAAGAAAATTACGGCGCGCTGAGTGATGCGGCGAATGCATTGCCGGTACCAGAGGGCATAAAGCTGAAAGACGCCAGCGATTTCAAAATTATCGGTAAACCGACAAAACGCATTGATGCGCCATCCAAGGTAGACGGCAGCGCAAAATTTGGTCTGGATGTCACCGCAAAAATGGTGCCGAATCTGCATACGGCAGTGGTGTTGCATCCGCCGATTTTCGGCGCGAAGGTGAAGCGATTTGATGCCGAGAAGGTCAAAAGCGTTGCTGGCGTTACGCATGTGATTCAGACGAGCAATGGCGTGGCGGTGGTCGCAAAGAGTTTTTGGTCAGCCAAGAAGGGACGCGATTTGCTGGTCGTGGAATGGGACATGGCGTCTGGCGCAAAGGCGGACACGGTCGAGCTCAGAAAGACTTATCGTGAACTCGCGTTAAAGCCGGGTACTGTTGCCAGGGCAGGAAATGTTGATGTGTTGAAAGCGGCGGCAAAGACCGTGACAGCCGAATACGAAGTACCGTTTCTCGCCCATGCAGCGATGGAACCGCTGAATTGCACGGTCAGTGTCAAGGCGGACAGCTGTGAAATCTGGGTTGGTTCGCAATTTC
>JANYFH010000343.1 GCA_025362705.1 Betaproteobacteria bacterium | reverse complement strand
CATGAGTACCTCGATCAGCGGCTGCTATATCCGGATCGCATGACAACCTGGACGGCGGAAAAGCTGAAAAAGGCGCAAAACGCGATCGGCGTGTCCGTGATCGAAGTAAAGCGCGATGGCGGAAAATGGCGCGTAGTTCGTCCGTCGAAATTTGCGCGCCGGATTACGTCAGTCACACCGGTATCGATCGGTGGCCCTGCGCGCGGTTCGGCATTGATGCAAACTGAGGCCGACCCGAAGGGCGTCGAAGTTTTGGGCACCAACGAGAACTGCGCCAATGGCTTCACGCCGTGGGGAACTTACCTCGCCTGCGAAGAAAATATTCAGAATCATTTCGCGATGCCATCGGGCAAGATCACGCCGCGTCAGGCACGCTATCGCCTGGCAGCGCGTAACGGCTACCGCTGGTATGAATTTGATGAGCGCTTCGATGCCGGCAAACACCCGAACGAATTCAACCGCTATGGCTGGGTGGTTGAGATTGACCCCTTCGATCCTCAATCCAAACCCGTTAAGCGTACCGCGCTAGGCCGCTGCTTTCATGAGAGCGCTTTCCATACGTTGGCACCGGATGGCCGCGTGGTGATTTATACGGGCGACGACACGGCTTTCGAATATATCTACAAATTTGTTTCGCGTGATGCCTACAACCCGAATGATCGCGCGGCCAATCGTGACCTTGTCGATCACGGGACACTCTATGCGGGCAAATTCAATGACGATGGCTCCGGCTCCTGGCTGCCATTGGTGCACGGACAGAACGGCCTTATAGCTGCCAACGGCTTTGCCGACCAGGCAGATGTGCTGGTGCATGCGAGATTTGCCGGAGACCAGGTGGGTGCCACAAAAATGGATCGGCCCGAGTGGATTGTGATTCATCCGAAAACCGGCGAAGTCTACGGCTCGCTCACCTTTAATACGCAGCGCGGCGCAGAAGGCAAACTGGGCAAGGATGCCGCCAACCCGCGCGACAACAATATGTTTGGCCAAATCATCCGCTGGCGCGAAACCGGCAGTAACGCCGCCTCGACTACATTCAACTGGGATTTGTTTGTCATCGCCGGCGACCCTGCGCACCCGGATCCTGCGCAGCGCGGCAATGTCAAAGGCGATGTATTCGCCTGCCCCGACACGCTTCGGTTCGCGCCCGATGGCACGCTGTGGATCGGCACCGACATTGATCGGCCAGGACAAGGCAATTACGTGAATTTAGGCAACAATCAGTTACTGGCGGTGGATGGTAGCAGCGGACAGGTTCGGCGATTTCTCACCGGCCCGCGCGGCTGTGAAATCACCGGCCTGACATTTACGCCGGATGGCAAGACCGCGTTCCTGAACATCCAGCATCCGGGGGAGTTCTCCGAGGCACGAGATAAAGACCCGATCAGCAATTGGCCATCGGGTAAAGCAGGCGCCCTGCCGCGGTCCGCGACGATTGTAATTACGAAAGATGATGGGGGCCTTATCGGTTCCTGAGTCACCAACTGAAATTTCTAAACCGACACCACCATTTGCACTACAATCCCGCAACTTTAGCGGAACCCGTCCATGCTTAACGTATTCGTACTAAACAATCGCCGTCTCAACCAACTTCAGGTCGACTCCCTTGAAGACCTGAAGAATTCCGAGCCGATCTGGATCGACATGGTCGCGCCGACCGAGACCGAACGCGAGTGGGTAAAGTCGCTCTACGATTTTGAATTGCCCTCACCCGAAAACATGCAGGACCTGGAAGCCAGCGCGCGCTTTTTTGAAGGCGAATCCGGCGAGTTGCATCTGCGTTCCGACTTCCTGCTTGAATTAAATGAGGACGACTCGCGCAACGTGCCCGTGGCTTTCGTTCTCAAGAACAATACGCTGCTCTCGTTGCACCTGGATGACCTGCCGGTATTTCGACTGGTGCGTATGCGCGCCCGCACACGACCGGGCTACATCGAGGATGCTCGCGAAGTTTTGCTCGATCTCTATGCAACCGATGCCGAATACTCTGCTGACGCGCTGGAAAGCGTCTACGCGCAACTTGAAAAAATCAGCGCCTCTGTTCTCACCGAAAAAATGACCGACGTCGAAGCCGCCAACGTGCTCGCACGCATCGCCAATGAAGAAGACCTGAACGGCCGCATTCGCCGTAACGTCATGGACACGCGCCGCGCCGTTTCATTCCTGATGCGGCAGAAGCTACTCGAAGGCGATCAAATGGAAGATGCGCGCCAGATCATGCGCGACATCGATTCACTCGACGGCCATACCGCGTTTGCCTTCGACAAAATCAACTTCCTGATGGACGCAACGGTTGGTTTCATCAACATCAACCAGAACAAGATCATCAAGATTTTCTCGGTCGCCTCAGTTGCACTATTACCGCCGACCTTGATTGCGAGTATTTACGGGATGAACTTCAAGGGCTGGTTTCCGGAGCTGGCGTGGGATTACGGCTACCCGTTTGCCCTCGCATTGATGCTGGTTTCGGTGGTGGTGCCGTTTGTTTATTTCAAAAGCAAGGGTTGGCTGGACTAGCGGAGAAAATTGCAAATACTCCAGCACTAGCGCGGCTTCCAGACTATAAAATTCTGGTAACCCGCGCCAACACTAGACTTTCATATTTTTATATTGTTCAGTGCCGCCACCAACGTTCCTGCCAGAGCCTGCGGCTTCAACGTCGCACGGTCAACGTAAACATGCACGAAATGCCCCTGCGCAACGGCTTGTTCGCCATCCTCGCGAAACAGCCCCACCTCATAGCGCACACTGGAATTGCCGATCCGCGCGACGCGCAACCCTGCGACTATTTTTTCCGGGAAAGCAAGCGACGCAAAATAGCTGCAGCCGGTTTCCACCACCAGCCCGATCACCGGACTACTGGCGATATCGAGTGCGCCTTGTGAAATCAGGTATTCGTTGACCACCGTATCGAAGTAAGAATAGTAGACAACATTATTGACGTGGCCGTACACATCGTTGTCCATCCAGCGGGTGGCGATGGGAAGGAAGTGTCGATACGCGCTGCGCGGGTGCGGCAACGCCTTTGCGGTCGGCGCGTTCATAGATCGACTGCATCCAACGTCATGGTTTTACCGGGATCGAACTCGTGGTATGGAATCACCGTCGGCAGCGGACACGCGGTCTCGTCGAAGAAAATTGCAATTTCTTCGCGCCGCTTCATGGTGTCGTCATAGCCCATCTTGATCAACGCCTTGCAATAGCGATGATCGAAGAGCATATAGCTTGCCAGTGTCGCGCCCCCGCGCCGCATGGCACCTATGGAGCGCATTAAAAAACGCGTTGTCCACGGCAAATCGCCGACGTGCCTGAACGCCTGTGTTTCGAGTGGCTCATTGGGGCACGCCACACACACATCCACGTGGTGCAAATTCA
>JANYFH010000154.1 GCA_025362705.1 Betaproteobacteria bacterium | reverse complement strand
ACTTTGCCAAACTGCGCGAGCTCGTCGCGATAAAACTCCGCCACCTTGCCCGGAGCATCAGTCGAGCGCAGCTTGGCAGCGACGACTTTCAGACCATACTCGCCGAAGACGAACTGGATATCGGCGGAATTGTCGTCACCTTTCTTTTTAGTGACCATCACGGCACCGGGATAGACGCGCATTCCGGTCTTCTCGGGTGCGACTTCCTCGGTGATATTGATGCCAGCGCTGAAAGATGCCGCGAGCGCAGCAGAAGAAACAGCGGAAGACAAAACACAGAGTACGGCGATTGAGCGCATTTGCATGGTGGCTCTCCTTGCAGGTTATCGGGTTTGATGGGTACACCTACACGATACATGCGGTCGGCCAGACGGAGGAGCTGCCAGCGATGGATTGCAGATACCGATGGATGAGATGCGCAGGCGCAGAACCGCACCTATTCGACTCCCTTTTGCTTTAGGCCCAAAGTGCCCCACAAAAATATATTCGCTGCTAACGCCGCTGCGGTGAATACGCGATCATCTGCACCTCGACGATGCCACGCTCGCCCAGAAGCCCTGTTGTTCCCACCGCAGTCCAGGCCGGATGCGGTGCTGACATGAATTCGTCCTTGACCTCGCTGAATGCGGCGAAGTGCGCGCTGCGGTCCGCAGCGAAGTCGGGGCTATCCCAGACGTGGAAGCTGTTGATCATCACCACATCCGCAAAGTTGACCCCAGACGCACGAAGACGTGCCCCCAGCCTCTCGAAAGCGCCCCGCGTCTGCGCCTTGAACATCGCAACGTCGTTCGGCGCGCCAGATGGCCGCGAAATGATTACGCCCGAAACGTAGATGTAGTCGCCTGCACGCCGTGCAGCCGCGTAATGGGAGGACTCGTAGGCACGCACGTCCCCGGGAGTGGGGAGAATAACTTCACCGCCCGGAGCCGGTATGAGTTTTGGCGGCAGCGGCTGCGCACGCAAGGCACCGCCGGCCAGAGATAGCAACAGCGCAAGACTGACCGACGCGACCAGGTTGCGCAACGGCATATATTTAAAATTCATCGTTTGCACCTCTCACAATTCCAATTTTTACCGCTCTTCCCTTTCGGTTTGTTGATGACAACCGGCGGCCCGTTACTTCACCGTCATATAGTTGGCGTTCGTTTTCGTCGGATGGTCAATCCAGTCGACTTTTATCCACTTGTCGCTCTTGTCAATTTCCATTCAAGCACTGGTTAGCGCGGCGATTTTCAGATGCAGTGACATGTTCTCTCCTCGTTGATTATTGTCACTGGCGCCGGACATGTTAATTTCTAAAACGTGGTCGGTGCCCGATCCGTTTTGACACGCTTGCCACCAGCCTCAAAACCGGCGCTGTTACGAAAAATATTCGGCTTGCGATAGATCGCGAGGATCACGCAGCCTTCTGCGCTGTGCGTCTCGTGCATCGAGGTCGGCTTGCGCCAGACGTACTCGCCTGCACGCGCGATGCCATCGTGGTCCGAGAAGGAACCCGAAATCACGTAGCTTTGTTCGATCTCAGGGTGTTTGTGAAACGGTAACGTGGTGCCGGGCTGCCATCGCAGCAGACAGGTCATCTCGCCACGTTCCTTGTCTTCGTAGAGCACCTTGATTTCAATGCCTTCGAATTGCGATGGTTTCCAGTCCATCTTCGCTGGATTGACGTATACCGATCCATTGGGCGTGGGCTCCAAGTGTCCGTGCAGGCGTTCGGCAATTGGCGTACTTGTGTTCGTGGTTGGCATGACGTGTCCCCCTGTTCCAGTTCGTGAGATGGCAACTGCAAACCTATTGCTTTACAGTCATATAGTTGCCGTTCGTTTTCGTCAGGTGATCAATCCAATCAACTTTTGCCTGCTTGCCACTTTTATCAATTTCCATTCTTGACATGCCGATGGCTTTCCCATCGCGTTTGTAGGTTTCCTCCAGCGTATTCTTCCGCACTTTTACGGTGACGCTGGTCGTTCCGGGATCGCCCTTGTACGGTACCTCGGTGCCATCCGTTTTGGCGCTATACGATTCGCCAGTAGGCGTGAACATGTTCATCATCGCACCTTCTGATTTATAGGTGACGATCAGGCCGTTGTCGGTAATCTTGTCGGCCTTCTGCGCACGCCAGCTACCGGACATCTGGTTCGCACCCGTCTTGTCGTAGGCCACGCGCGCATAGCTCGTCACGCCTTTAACCACTTCAGCGTTAGCGGGGGAATTACTCGAATATTCGCGCAGCATCGAATTCCCATCCGTGGATACGGCGTACTTGCTGTGCGCCACGACTTTTCCCGCTTTCTTGCTTATGATTTCGACGTGATTTTTGTCGACGAGCTTGACGGCAATCGTATCGGCGTAGGGATTGCCTTCCACCTTCTGATCCTTGCCGTCGGACTTGACGAGCGTCTTGAACGCGCAAGTCGTGCATTCGTACATGCCATCCTTGATTACATAGACCGATGGTTTTGCCGGGTAGTCGATGGTCTTGATGTCGGTTTTCCAGG
>JANYFH010000266.1 GCA_025362705.1 Betaproteobacteria bacterium | reverse complement strand
AGACAAACCCGGATATTTTCGCTGACCGCGAAGCGGGTGAGCCGGTGGCAAATTTTGCGCGCCCGCCACAATAGCGCAAAATGGCTGAATCCACTGCCATACATCGACGGAACAACATGAGCAAACTATCCTTGCTTGATCTCGGCTTTTTTATTGCCGAGAGCACGGCCAGCCCCAAGCATGTTGCAGGTTTGCAGATATGCAAGCGACCGGCCAAATCAACGGTCGGATTTGCCAAAAATCTTTATCGCGAGGTCCTCACATTTACCGACGTCAAGCCGCCGTTCAATCGCATCATCGTTTTTTCAATGAGCGCGATGCCTTACTGGCAAGATGTTGGGTCGGTCGATCTCGCGCAGCATGTTTTTTATCACAAGCTCGCCAAGGGCAATAACGACCGGCAGGCGCTGTACGATTTCGTGTCGGCATTGCATACGCCGATGCTGGATCGGTCGCGCCCGTTGTGGGAAGTACATGTAATCGACGGTCTGAGCGAAGGTCGTTTCGCGTTGTATCAGAAAATGCACCATGCGTATGCCGATGGCATCACCATGTCGCGCTGGATAACTGAATGCATGACGCAATCGCCGGATGAATTGACCCTCACGCCGGTGTGGACACTGAAGCACGGCGGCCACAGCGCCCGGCGCAAAAAACGCAGCCAGGAAATGATGCAATCGGCGTGGAATGAAGTGGGTGGCACCAGCAGGCGCTTGCTCGGCATCAGCCGCCTGGCTGCGATGCTGTTTCTGGAAAGCGTGAAACTAACCAAGAACGCCATTGCGTTGCCGTTTGTATCGAGCGCCAAAACACCACTGACCGGGCAAGTGACTTCAGGTCGCCAGTTCACAACGGCGGGTGTGCCAATGGCGCGCGTTGATGCCATTCGCAAGCGCACCCGCTCAACCGTCAATCATGTTGCGCTGACTTGTCTCGACGGGGCATTGCGCCGCTATCTGAGCGATCAGGGTGTCGAACTGAGGCGTCCGATCACGATTCAAATGCCCGTCAACCTGAGAAAAGAAGGCGAGAAAACAGCGGGCAATAAAATCGGCATAGTCCAGGTTGAACTGTCGCCGCCAACTGATGACCCGTACGTACGTCTTCGCAATATCGGCTTTTCGCTACGCAACGTGCGCACCATGATCGACAGCGTCGCACCGGAGGCCATTGAGTCGTACACCATCATCACCGGGCTGGTCGCACAGATTGCGGAGATGCTGAAGCTCTCAAATACCTTGCCGCCGATGGGCAATACGCTGGTCTCAAACGTACCTGGCCCCAGGGAATTCCTGTACATGAAGGGCGCGAAAATTGAGGAGATGCATCCCATCAGCACCCTGCCGCCCAGTAACCTGCTCAACATTACCCTCTTCAGCTATGCGGGCGAGCTTTTCTTTGGTTTGATCGCCACTGACGAATTGCCCAATCTGCAGCGACTGGGTGCGTATGTTCAAGAAGCATTCACAGAACTTGAAAACTCGGTGCGCGATTCGCACGCGGCGTAAACGGAACTGACGGACAATGTTCTAGGGCACGCGCCGATATACCCGCTGAAAGCGCGCATTTTCAACCACGCCAAAGTCGCCCGGCGCATATTGCAGCACCCAGTCCTGCGCAAGCCCATTGAGCATGTCGCCACCAACGCGACGGGTAAGGGTGAACGGCGTACTCATCTGTTTTGCCCACACCGGCACAGGCCTGGCGCGATAGCGGCCTTGTTTCCCGTGGGAATGCGGACCAAGCGCTTCATACCTGGCGTCGAAACGATCGCGCGAAACGCTCCACTGATCGCTGGTTGAGCCGGTAATCAACGCATCGCCAATGCGGTAGCGATTAGGGCCTTCTCGGCTGAGTAGTTCGCCGTCACGTTCGGCAAAAACGACATCGACGATTTCGTCCTTGATGTAGATGGCAGCAGTCGAGTCGGTGGTGAGATCGGGTTGGGAGAGTGTTTGCATTGTCATTGTGAATGGGGATTTTATTTTGCCGCTACATTTTTGGCAATGTAGATGGTCGCTGCGGTTTTTTTGCAGCGGAGTATCAGTCGCTTTCTTGTTCGTCGTGATTGTCCTGTAGGGCGCGGCTCTCTACCATGTCATGCACAATCAGACGGCGCGCGCACCAACGAACACGCATAAGCGTAAATGCCGACTGCCCAATCACTCTCCCGGAGGAGAAGAATCATGGGCTACAACGTTCTCATCATGGGTGCGTCCTACGGTTCGTTACTGGGCGCCAAGCTGCTGTTGGCCGGCCATAACGTGACGCTGATCGGCTTGCCTGCCGAGGTCGAATTATTCAATCGCGAAGGTGCGCGCGTGCGCGTGCCGGTGAAGGGTCGCGAGGGTCTGGTCGAAATCGATTCGCGTACCACGCCTGGGAAACTTTTGGCCGCAGTACCCGATGCGACGGATCCAGCCGCATTCGATCTGGTCGCGCTCGCAATGCAGGAACCGCAATATGGCTCACCCGGTGTGCGCGAATTGCTTGATCGTGTGGCGCGTTCACGCGTGCCCTGCATGTCGATCATGAACATGCCGCCGTTGCCGTATCTGGCGCGCATCCCTGGCGTGTCTGCGGATGCCTGTCGAAATTGCTACACCGATCCTGCCGTTTGGGACAACTTCGACCCGGCGTTGCTGACCCTGTGCAGCCCGGACCCGCAAGCGTTTCGCCCGCCCGATGAAAAAATCAACGTATTGCAAGTGCGCCTGCCCACCAATTTCAAGGCCGCGCGCTTTCCATCAGATGCACACACCGCAATACTGAGGAAGCTCGAGGCCGACATCGACGCTGTGCGGTTTGATGCTGGCGCAGGCGCGATCGAGCTACCGGTGAAATTGAAGGTGCATAACTCAGTGTTTGTGCCGCTCGCCAAGTGGAGCATGCTGATGTGCGGCAACTATCGCTGCATTCAAAAAGACGCGATGCGACCCATCAAGGGAGCAGTGCACGGCAACATCGAGGAATCGCACGCGGTGTATCAATGGGTCGCTGAACTTTGCATTTCACTCGGTGCGGCGACAAGCGATTTGGTGCCGTTCGAGAAATACGCCAACGCCGCGACGGGTCTCGCCAATCCGTCATCAGCCGCACGCGCGTTGTTCAGCGGAGCGCGTAATATTGAGCGCGTTGATCGTCTCGTTCAAGCCATCGCCGCACAGAAAGGCATGCGCAATGCAGTCATCGACGAGATCGTGGCGCTGGTGGACGCGAGGTTGGAGGTCAATCGGCGTAAGACCTAGTCTGCGACAGAAAACATGAAACCCATGTATTGGCGCGGCGTTCAGGCTGAAAATAGCTGAAGAAGTTCGCCAATACTGGAGTTTGCCCTGATTTTGTGGAAGACGCTTGTTCAATTCGCCAGTTGTTCCATTGCCCGCAGATTCAACATGAAGGCACGGTGCGCTGAAATCCTGCCGATTGTCGAATCGAACATGGCTGCTTTCGAGCCTTCGTAACCAAACACAATAATTTTATCGGTGACCCTTGCCCGATCAATTTTTCCGTCGAGCACATCTACCAGTGAAATGACATCCAAACGCGACACCTTGGCCAGATCGACTTTTCGCGTACCGTTTCCAACGGCAGCGGGCACGGGTTTCTTCGCCAATGCGAGAGCGCATGTGTAAAGCGTTTTTACCGCCCGGCCTTGATAACGCTCCAGCAACGGAGCCACATCGGCCACCGATTGATCGATGAAGCAAACGTCGGCGGCATTTCGTTGCAATTGCGCCAGCGGAATCCATCCGGATTTGCACGTCACGGCAAACGTTGCTTGATTACCAATTGCTGTTGAGAAGCGCGTGTCGAGCGGATTGGGATTCACTTCTGAATCGTCGCACCGTGCCTGCAAAAGTACCGGCAATTTTGTCATCGCCAGCGCCAAAGCGTCGTCACCTTTGCCCTTGGGTTGATCGAGAAAGAGTTTCAGGACCACGCCCTTGGCGCCCAATTTTTCAAACGCCATCAGGGCGTCTGCATACACGCGACTATCATAGGGGAAGTCGCCCAGCTTTGCCTCAGATCGCGCATCGATGAAAACCGGCACGAAGACAGATTCCGCATTACATATTGCAGGCAACGCCAGAAGTCCGAGCCAGAATATATTCCGAATGTTTGAGCGCATGCAGTTCCTCAGCCAAATCAAATTCGACGGACAAACTTTAGCACTGGCGCGGTATTCAGGCTAAAAATTGCCGGGGAGGCGCGTAGATTGGCGAGTTTCGTTCATGCCGACGAATGTTTTGGCGATTATGCAGTACTTGACAGAGTAAAGACGTTAGGGGCAAAATTACCGAGACAGGCCGGTATTGCTTTGCTTTGCGTATTTCTTGGATTAAGTGGCGAAGCCTTTACCAAAAATACTTCTGGAGAGGCTCAATTTTTCGACGGGGATAGTTTCATTCAACTTAAAAACAGGCCCGGCGCTATGTTCGACGGTGTAGGCAAAAGCTGTATCTGCGCGAATACTTGCCAGTGCATAAGAATATGCAATAAGGCCACCCAACACAGGCCAGAAATTAATCGGCGGCTTTGTATCTTCGCAGGCTTTCAAAAGTTCGGCCTTCTTGATGGGAATGGTGTATTCGATGGAGTGAACCTCACCAGGGAAAAGAACCAAACCCAGATCAGCCCCTTCTATCGTTACGTTTCCGGGCATGAAAACAATGGGAATTCTTGGCAACAAACCTCGATTGAGTTGGGCCATTCGTTGAAGCCTGATGATGGCCGGTTCGTGCTTGGTACTGTAGAGCGTGAGAAACGGAGTGAATTGGATCGCCGTTGCCGGAGAGTGTCCGACGTTTTTTATTTCAAAAAGAAATTGGAAGCGAGCATCCCCCTCCTCGTTGTACGTCAAAGGCCCAGCGACTTCCGTTTCACAGGTGAGCCAAGGACGCAAACTCAACAACGTGGCGTCAGCATTTTCTTTGGCGGCATCCGCAGCGCGATTGGCGACGGCAATGCTTTTTTCCAAAACGCGCTCTTGTCTAGTCATCCAGATAAGCTGCAAATAGACCACGTAGACAAGCAATGCAGTAAAGAACGCGGTTGGATCATCCAGCAATTTGGCGATAAGTTTGCAAGGGGCCGTGCATTCTTGTGGCTTGGCGCCTGTCTTATCTTCGTCCTTTGGGGTGGTGCCATTGCTTACATGGGTAGTAAGAATAAGATTAAGAACATCATCGGCAATGCTTGCGCGTCTCTCGGATTCTGGGGTTTTGTGTTCTGGATTCTCGCAGCGAGAGAGGTGTTGAGTGGCGCAATATAAAACTAGCCCAACAATCACAATCGCAGGCCATGCTAAAAGCGCTCCAAATCGAGAACGTTCTTTTAACAAGAGCGCATTGCCGCGCCGAATATGTCGGCATTCATCCGGTTATTGTAACGAAACTCGAATTCAGCCACATACAGCGGTAAATATTTACGAGAAACTTTGTGAAACGTCCCCATAATCCCGCGCTTAACGATGCTCCAAAACCCCTCGATGGTGTTGGTATGAACTGCACCGTTGACGTATTGGCCGACCGAGTGACGCACAACGCGATGATTGGCGAACTTCCAAGCGTTGATATATCC
>JANYFH010000257.1 GCA_025362705.1 Betaproteobacteria bacterium | reverse complement strand
TGCCAGCGTGAGCGCAACCTTGTTGATGGTCTGCTCCAGCGTTATGGAAATCGATGCCATCAGCGCGCCGCCTTTATCGTTAGCCGCACCATATTGCGTGCGTCCACCGCAAAAGTCGCATTGGGTGTTTCGCTTATGCGCGACTGCAGTGTGCGTTGCTGCTGGCTATCCGGCACAGAGACCTCGGCGCTGGCCGACCCTTCAAGTATGGTGATGTTTTGCGGCACGAGGTTTGGGACAGATTTGACGATGGCTGCCAACTGCGCGAGCGCAACGCGGGCATCGTCGGCCGAGCCCAGCCCCGCATCCCGTTTCATCGTATCGAGATTGCGTTGCATTTGCAGCGCCGGATCAACGATGGCCTGCGCTTTCGGAAATGCTTCCTTGAAAACCTGCGTCATGTCGGCCTCTATTGCGCGCCGCCGTTGATCGAGTCGCCAGGCATCTACAACAGTGAAGCCAAGTTGCAGGATAGCGATGGACGCAGCCATTGCAATCGCGGGTTTGAACAACACCATCCATCCACGATTGGCCGAACGCGGGGCAAAGTCGCCCGTCAATAAATTTCCGGCGCTCGCCATCGGCATCCGGACTGGAGGCAGCACTGCGAGCCGCACAGGACAGTCAAACGCCTGTTGCCAGGCATTCACCCATGGTGTATCAGTGGCCTGATCGGCAAACACGGTGAGTTGTGAAGGTGACACCTGTTGGTCACGCGCTTCTTTCAATGCCAGTACCAGCGAGAAAGGCGGCTCCAGCGGAATGCCCGATGCTTCTGCATTGCCCCTTTCGGCGCGTTTTTCCATGTCGAAACTGTACGCAAAGCCGTCAGGGCGGCGCGCCAGGCCATGCGCTCCCTCCAGGACCACACCCCATTCGCCAGCCACGACCGGAATCAAAGCCGCAGCCGATACTGCCTGCTCGGGCTCAATCCCGGCATCGTGAAGCCAGCGCAGTGCCCCGGCAAACCACAATCGATCGATTGCTGCGATCACATGCGTGTTCGATTTGGCTGACACGGGCCCGAGAATCACGGCGTGTACGGTGGAGGGATCGATGGTCAATTTGTCTTCGATGGCGTAACGCAGCAATGCGTCACGTTTTTGCGCCGACACGGGCGGCAATGGCGTCTCGATACAGACGATCCGCCGTGCCGGGATGACGATGACCACATGCTCAGCGCGCGGGACATCACCAGTCGTCAGGAGGCCTGTGCCTTCACGAAGCAGATTCGACTGGCGATCAAACAAAAGCCACGACGCGGACGTTTGCGCGTCAAAGCTGGCAAGATCGGGAACATACAGAAGTAGTTGAAGATTTTGCAACGGCTTACCTGCGCCTTGGGTGAGAATTTCGATCAGTCATCGCTGACCCAAATTATACGTGGCCACGCTGTAAGGTTATTGTTCGCAGCGCTCGGCGACACGCGCTGAAGCAGTGCAGTTTGCCGCACCTGTGTACCACCTGTGCTGACACCGAGTGCGACCGAGAAATAGTCGCTGTTGAAACCCAGCAGATCAAGCGTTGCGGCTGGCGCGTCCTTGAGGAAAGCCCTGATACCTTTGTCACCGTCAAATGTATTGAAGGGCCGCGTCATGCGGCGGTTAACCAATTCGCTCAATGTTGCCTTGTCGATTTTAGGCAGCGCTGCGGCCAGCACTTCCTGTGGCGCAGTATTGATATTGATTTTGGTTCGGCCGGGCAGGGCGGTGATGAAGGGTTTCAGTTTCGTCACCGCCGCCGCATCGAAACCCCTGACGCTGTAGATTTCCCCGACTTGCACCATGCGTTGATTGGCGGTGCGATACGGCTGTGGCATGGCGAGGTAGGCGAGATCCTCCGCGCCACCGGGAAAGCTGGTCTCGTCGTCGGTGTCGATCCAGTCGGCGAGCGCATTTGCCAGGTCGGTGTTCAGCCCAAGACTTTCCAGCAAGCGTTTGAAGACGGCGATGTCGGCTTCGCTTTTTTTGCCGTCATCATTGACGAGATTATTGACGTTGAACAGACCGCTTTCGTCGCGAAAGAATCCTGTCGCCAGCGCACCTTCAATTGGTTGCGCGCCGATCGGCTGCGCCCAGCGTTGCGTGAGATCGACACTGCTATTGTTTTTCTGAAACTCGAACAAGGCCGAT
>JANYFH010000172.1 GCA_025362705.1 Betaproteobacteria bacterium | reverse complement strand
GCAGTTCGCGGAGAACTACTGACTGGTTGCCACTGAAAGCGTTTCAGGTCAACCCGTCCCGTGCTGTCAAATATCACGCCTTCACCTTCAAGCAGGATCCGTTGCAGATCGTCGCTACCGCTATCCCAACGCCGCAGTCGCAAGCTGATGCGACCTTGCGCATTGATAACACGATGCCAGGGAATTTTCATGTTGTCAGGTGTGGCCGCGAGCGCATAACCGGCTTGTCGTGCGTGTCGTGGCATACCGACGAGCGCGGCGATCTGGCCGTAGGTCGCGACTTTGCCGCGCGGGATGCGTTTGACTGCGGCCCACACCAGTGCATAGATTTCGGCCATCGGCTGTTTCTTAATACTCGACGGGAATCGGGTCAAGGCTGCGCCACAAATACCAGGTTGCGACGGTACACCAGGGTGCGAAGCGGTCGAAATACCATTGCACCTCGGCCTTCTCCAGCCGATCGCCATCGTGATAATGTTTTTCAACTGCGCGGATCACACCGATATCGTCGATCGGCCAGACGTTCGGGCGCATCAAATAAAAAATCAGAAACATTTCAGCAGTCCAGATACCGATGCCTTTGACTTCCACCAGTTCAGCGACGACATCATCGTCGGCCATTGTGTGCCAGCGTTTTGGCTTGATGCGACCGTCGGCGAAATGCGCAGCCAGATCCTGCATGTAAGCGATTTTCTGACGCGAATTACCAGCGGCACGCAACGCTTCCGGCGTTGCAGCGAGCATGTTTTTCGGCGTGATTTTCCCCACCACGGCTGCGGTTTTGTTCCACACCGACTGTGCCGCCTTGACTGAAATCTGCTGGCCGACGATGGCGCGTGCCAATGTTTGAAACGGGTCGCCGCGGGTACGCAGTTGTGCTTCAGGGTATGACCTGATGAGATTTTTCATCACCTTGTCGCGCTTGGCCAGGTCTTTGCACGCCTCATCCCAGTATTCAGGTTTCATTTTTTTTCTTTCTATTCAGTTTGCGCTGTGTCCACATGCGCGAAACAATACAACGCCAAAGAACCATGGTCGCGATGTAGCCGCCAATGGCAAAAACGGTGGACTGGATGGCCAGTCCGATCAACAACGTTCCACCCAGGGAAACTATCCAGTCATACATCGCCGGAAATATTTTCCAGAGTTCCAGCCACAATACGGAAAAATCCGGCGGTATCACATTGCGCATCGGCTCACCGGTCACGAATGCGCCTATCGAGTAGGCGAGGATGTAGAGCGGTATGAACGTGAACGGGTTGGTGTACAGGGTAGTCGCGCAGGCAACAATAACGTTGGCGCGCAGCGGTATCGCAACCACCACCGCGAGCAACATTTGCACAGGGCCGGGGATCAGCCCGGTGACGAGGCCAATCGCAACGCCAAGCGCGACCGAACGCCGGTGCATATGCCATAGCCGTGGATGCCCCAGCCACGGTGTCAGAAAGCGCAGGTATTTGTTCTCGGTAATGCTGGTGGACTTTGGCAGTTTGTCGCGCAGATAGCGTTTCATGAACTGCCTTTGGCTTGAGAATGCAAATTGTTTGTGACAACGTCGTCGGATCGACGCGGCAGTGCGTTGTAAGTCGCGAGGAATCAACGAGCCGCAACAAAATGTCTGCCGCTGGATTTCAAAGCGGTATCCATTTTTATTTCAAGAATTATAACTGTGCGTCTCTTTATTCTCGGTTTTTTACTGGGCGTGTCTGCGCTGCAAATGCAGGCGACGCTGCCCGAATATCCCGCACTTCACTGCGCAGCTATCGGTCTCGCGTTGACCATGTGCGCGTGGCTGTTGGGACAGCGTCGTGCGCTCGCGATTCTGGTTCTTGCCGCAATTCTCGCCATCGGTGGTGGGGCGGGAATCGGTTTTGGCTGGGCACAGTGGCGCGCAGAAATCCGTTTGGCGGAATCGCTATCGCCGGAATCGGAAGTGAGAGATATTGAAGTTATCGGTGCGATCGCCAGCCTGCCGCAATTGAACGAACGTGGGACGCGCTTCGAGTTCGACATTGAAAAAATCCTGACCGAAAGCGCCACGGTTCCATCGCATATTTCACTTTCGTGGTATGTCGAAACTGATCGCAAGACTGGTGACACCAAACCGGCACCGCTCATTACGCCGGGTGAACGCTGGCATCTCACGGTGCGGCTTAAACGTCCGCACGGAACCATGAATCCACATGGTTATGATTTCGAGGCGTGGGCGCTGGAACGAAACATTCGTGCGACCGGCTATATCCGTGCCAAGGGCCTCAACAAGAAGCTACCCGACAACGCGGCGGGCTTTATGTATCAGGTAGATCGTGTGCGTATGGCGTTGCGCGAGCGCATGCTGGTTGCACTCAAGGACGACCCGTACCGTGGTGTCCTGATTGCACTTGCCATTGGCGAGCAGAGCGCCATTCCCGCTGAGCAATGGAAAGTCTTTTGGCGCACCGGAACCGGTCATTTGATGTCGATATCCGGTCTCCACATCACAATGGTAGCGGCACTTCTTTATTGGCTGGTGTTCCGCGTCTGGGCGCGCGTACCGGTGCTGGCGCTGCGATTACCTGCGCAGCGTGCAGCGGCGCTTATCGGTGCGCTGGCGGCACTCACTTATGCCTTGATTGCAGGTTTTTCTGTCCCGACGCAGCGCACATTTTTCATGCTCGCCGTTATCGCGGCGGCGCTCTGGATCGGTCGCGGCATGTCCGCCTCACGCATTTTGGCATGGGCGTTATTGGCCGTGCTGTTGCTGGATCCTTGGGCTGGCCTGGCGCCGGGGTTTTGGCTTTCGTTCGGCTGTGTCGCGATGATTTTTTATGTAACTACACTTCGTACCGGCGAGGTCGGCGCGATAGCCGGCGCGGTGAATACCCAGATTGCGGTCACATTGGGACTATTGCCGGTTACGCTGGTGCTGTTTCAGGAAGTCTCCATCGTCTCGCCAGTTGCCAACGCGTTCGCGATTCCCGTGGTCAGTTTGATCGTTGTACCGATCACGCTGGCGGGCGCGTTGTTGCCGTTTGATTTCATCCTTCAGGTGGCGCATCTGGTGATGTCGTGGTGCTATGTCGCCCTCGCGTTCCTAAGCGAGCTTCCGAACGCGGTGTGGCAATCTCACGCGCCGCAGCTGTGGACAGCATTGCTTGCGATGATCGGCATCGTATGGCTGTTATTGCCGCGTGGCGCAGCGATGCGCTGGGCGGGCGTGGTCATGATGCTGCCGATGTTCATGGTGCTGCCGCCGTCGCCGAAACCGGGCGAGCTATGGGTGACGTTATTGGACGTGGGCCAGGGTCTGGCGACAGTCGTGCGCACGGCCAACCACGCCTTGGTTTATGACACCGGGCCGCGATGGAACCCGGACGCAGACTCGGGCAATCGCATCGTCGCTCCGTATTTGCGCGGGGAGGGTGTGCACGTGCTCGACGCCCTGGTCGTAACCCACGCGGACGAAGATCATTCCGGTGGGGCCAAGTCGATCATCGATATGCGCAAGCCGAGGTTATTGCTGACCTCCATGGCTGCTGACAGCGAAGTGCTTCGGGGTGCAGCGGCGCTGACGCGATGCGAGTGGAGTGCGGGACGTGCTGAACGGGGGCGTAATCGCTGGAATTGGGATGGTGTGGATTTCGACATTATTCATCCTGCCAAAGACGCTTACGATTTCGATGGCACAAAGACCAATAACCTTGGCTGTACGCTCAAGATTACGGCGCCTGGCGGCACCATCCTCATGACGGCTGATATCGAAAAGCTATCCGAGATACAGCTTCTTGCGCGCTTCAAGAATGAACCTGCGGTATTGAAGTCCGACGTATTAGTCGTGCCTCATCACGGTAGCCGCACATCTTCGACTGATGCATTCCTGGACGCTGTCTCACCAGCCATGGCACTGGTGCCGGTGGGTTACCGGAGCCGCTTTCGCCACCCAAATGCCGCTGTGATGGAGCGATATGCTGTACGTAAAATCCCGGTTTATCGCACCGACTTTCTGGGTGCAATTACGCTCAAGTTCTTGCCAGAGGCTAAAGGTAAGCCGCTAATGTCGACATTTCGCCAAACGAGCCAGCGCTACTGGATTGACCAGCCGCAGAGCGCCGACACAGTGGATGCGGTCGCCAATGCATCGGCGATCACACATGAGTGAAGGATAGTCCATTGCGTTTTCCATCGCTGCGGCGGACAGGGGAATCTACAAACTCAAGGACTGGTGAGGCTTGCGGACCGAAAAGACGTCAGGAACCGCGTCAATGCTGGTTTTGGGTTGTTTTACCTAGGCAGTGCCAGCCGCAGCCGATTGCGGCCAAACACATAGGCATAATCCGACGCTGACGTAAGTTCGAGTGTCAAATGTACTCCCAGCCCGCCGATTTCACGTTCATCCAGGGGAATATCCAGTTGCGCCTTTGCCATGGCGAGCGGATTGAATGGCGGTGCTTCGTCAGAATAAATAACAAACGTTTCTGATGGCCCTGCCGCCAGCCCGATCCAGA
>JANYFH010000161.1 GCA_025362705.1 Betaproteobacteria bacterium | reverse complement strand
AACCGGAAGCGCAAACGAGAGAAGGAAGAATGGGAATGCCATCGTGATCAACCAGCGCGCGCCGAACACAGTAAATACCGCCATCGGAACCATCGCCAGCACAGCAAATTGAGTCAGCACACGAGTGAAGACGAGCTGCCCGGCCAGCCACAAAAAACCCAGTGCGATCAGCCCAAAGAAACCCCACCGTATTGGTCGAATCGGTAGGACAGCAACTTCGTCGCGCAGGTTCCAAATGAGAATCAGCACAACAAGTATTACCGGCGCACTCTGGGTGGAAGGGTCAGCTTCCCTCCCAAGTCCCAGGAGGTAGGAGACGGTAGGCCAAAAGACGCACCCGATGCTGACGAAAACTGTCCCCACCATCAGTGGCCGGGCATATTGTGCCGGGTGCATCACTTGGGGCCAATCTGCAATGCAGGCACAATCGTGTTTTTCGCAATTGTATGAGCGGTCAATTGATGGCCGGAAACGTCAGCTTTGTGCGTCATGTGCTTTCTAATTTCGATTGGTGCGTATAGGTTGCCTACGAGCGCCATATTTCGCGCTAATTGTACATGGCTGTTCCGAGCGAAAGAGTGGCCAGGCCTCTCCCCGACCTTTAAAGCACGCCATCTCCGTGCGAACGCAGGAACCGAGTCTGCGGCGCGTTTGATATTTGGCGCAATTGCAACTGGCGAAATGAAAGGCCGAAAGCACTAGTGACAAGTTAAACTGCAATTGAATTTGTGTTCCCGTCAATTTTGCGAAGACATCGTCGCGGTCGCCAGGCTAGTCCATTCAATCACTTAGTGAGATTTCTATCCAGATGTGCGGCATCGCAGGAATTCTGACTTTTACACGCAACAAGCCGCCGGAGCGCGCTGAACTTGCGGCGATGATCGCGCGATTGCACCATCGCGGCCCGGACGGGACGGGCATATTGATCGATGGAGCAATTGGCCTTGCGCACACACGGCTGAGCATCATCGATCTTGCAGGCGGTCAGCAGCCGATTCATAACGAGAATGCGACCGTGCAGGTGGTGTTCAACGGCGAGATTTTCAATTACGTTGAGCTGCGGCAGGAGTTGATCGCACGAGGCCACCAGTTCTATACACAGACAGACACGGAAGTTATCGTGCATCTGTATGAAGAGTACGGCGAACGCTTCGTCGATCACCTCAATGGGCAGTTCGCTATTGCCCTGTGGGACACACAACAAAAATGCCTGGTTCTTGCCCGGGACCGGACGGGGATTCGTCCGTTGTGCTACACGGAGGCTGCCGGGCGACTTATTTTCGCCTCAGAGGCAAAGGCACTGTTTGCACTACCCGATGTGAGACGTGCCATCGATGTTCAAGCACTGGCTGAAACGTGCACCTATTGGTCGCCATTGGTGCCGCGAAGTGCATTTGAGGGTGTGTCATCGCTGCCACCTGGTCATGTGATGGTGATCGCGGATGGTGTGCGACGGATGCACTGTTATTGGGATTGGACTTTTCCCGATGCCGCAGATGCGGGAGTTAGCCAGAATAGAACCGAAGCCGACTATGCCGCAGAACTACAAGAACTTCTGATCGACTCGGTGCGCCTGCAACTGCGCGCGGATGTGCCTGTCGGCGCCTACCTCAGTGGAGGATTGGATTCGTCCATCGTCACAACAATTGTTCGCAATTTTTCAGATACACCATTGCGCACGTTTTCACTGACGTTCGACGATGCCGAATTTGATGAAAGCGCTTACCAGAAAGAATTGGTTGATTACCTGGGGACCGAGCACACATCAATACGCTGTACCCGCGCTGACATTGCTGCCGCGTTCCCGCGCACAATTTTGCATACTGAAGCGCCCATCGTTCGCACGGCACCCGCACCCCTCATGATGCTTTCCGGGCATGTGCGCGAAGCGGGCTACAAGGTTGTGCTCACCGGCGAAGGTGCAGATGAAGTATTCGGCGGTTACGATTTATTCAAGGAAGCGAAAATCCGTCGTTTCTGGGCCAGGTCACCCAACTCAACTTCCCGCCCTCGCATCCTTGAACGCTTGTACCCATATCTGAAAAATTCCCCAATGACGGGTCGCGCATTCACGCAAGCGTTCTTTCGTGACGGCATGGAACATGTTGATCAGCCGTTCTTTGCACACATTCCACGCTGGACAACAACACGACGCATAAGCCAATTTTTTTCGGGCGATGTGCGCACTGCGATTGGCAATTGGGATCCATACGACGCAATCACCGCGACTTTACCGCGCGAGATGAGCCGCTGGAAACCGATGGCGCGAGACCAGTACATCGAGGCGCACACGCTAATGACCGGATATTTGTTGTGTTCGCAGGGAGACCGCGTCTCGATGGCAAATTCCATCGAGGGACGATATCCGTTTCTCGATCATCGCCTGATTGAATTTGCCAACCGCCTTCCACCGCAATTGAAATTACACGGCCTGACCGAAAAATATTTGCTCAAGAAATCAGTGAGGGGCCTGCTTCCTGAATCAATACGCACGCGCACCAAGCAGCCCTACCGGGCGCCCGATAGCCAGAGCTTTTTCAATGACGGGAAATCGGTCGAGTATGTGGCTGAACTAATGAGCGCGTCAAAAATTTCCAGTGCAGGCTATTTTGATGCAGGTGCTACCGCAAAACTATTTGAAAAATGTCGTGCCGGTCGCGTGATCGGATTTTCTGACAACATGGCTTTCGTGGCAATTTTATCGACGATGTTATTGCACGAACAATTCATCCTTGGCCATGACATGAGCGCAATAGTCCAGCCATCTGCGAATGTTGTAGTGTCGACCTGAAAACAGGCTTCAAGGAACCTGCATGCTCCTGCACCATTTTTTCGATGCCACGGCATCACGATTGCCGAACAAACTTGCGCTCATTTCCGACGGCGAGCGGCTCACCTATTCCGAATTGGACGCTCGCGTGAACCAGCTTGCGAGCTTGTTGCGTATGCGCGGCGTCAGCCGCGGCGAGCGCGTAGCACTGTTCCTGGACAACAGCACTGAGCTTGTTGTGAGTGTGCTCGCAACATTACGAATCGGTGCCGTCTTCATGCCCGTCAATGCGCTGACTAAGCACGACAAGTTTACCTTCATGCTGAGTGACGCGAGAGCCAGCACGCTGATAACGCATGCTGCGCTGGGAGGTATTTGGCGGCATGCGTTGGCAGCCAATTCAACCATCCGGACATGCGTTGTCGTTGACGACATCGCGCTGGTAGGCAAGGACGCGTTGCTTGAATATTGCGTGCCCTATCCGCCGCCGAAACAAATATTTCCTGACACGAAAGTGGACGCGCAATCAATCGATCAGGACCTGGCTGCAATAATTTACACATCCGGTTCAACCGGGAACCCCAAGGGGGTCATGCTCACACATCTCAACATGGTTTCTGCGGTGCGCTCTGTGAGCGGGTATCTCGGCCTTATAGAAAATGACGCCATTCTTTGCGCACTGCCGTTGGCATTTGACTACGGCCTCTATCAGTTGCTTATGTCGATGAAGGTCGGGGCGACATTGGTGCTCGAACGCTCGTTCACGTTTCCGATCAAGGTGCTTGAGCGCATGGCACAAGAGAAGGTCACTGTATTTCCCGGCGTGCCAACCATGTTTTCCCTGTTGATGAACTTGAAGGGCTTGGAGAAATTTGATCTGTCATCACTACGGATCATTACCAATACTGCAGCAGCACTTTCAGAAGAACACATCCGTCGATTGCGCGCGTTATTTCCGCAAGCGACGCTGTTTTCGATGTACGGTCTTACCGAATGCAAACGCGTTACCTATTTGCCGCCGGATCAACTCGACATCCGACCCACCAGTGTCGGACGCGGCATGCCCAATGAAGAAGTTTGGCTTGTAAACGATGC
>JANYFH010000150.1 GCA_025362705.1 Betaproteobacteria bacterium | reverse complement strand
GAGATAACTTGCGAGCGCGGCAACCAGTGAGCCGAAGTGCAAGGGGCCGGTGGGCGAGGGCGCGAATCGACCGACGTAGCTCATAATATTAGAGACACCCTGGAACTTGAAAATTGGATCGCCCGCCATGATTTATCGTATTGCCGAAGCCGTTGACTGGGAGCGCGCTCAACACGAAGGCGCTTTTGCAAGCGCTGACTTGGCCGCTGAAGGTTTTATCCATTGCTCCGAGCGTCATCAGGTGGCGCGAACGGCTAAAAAATACTATGCAGGCAAGACGCGATTGCTGCTGCTGGAAATCGATGACAGCGCACTTGGAGCAGCGCTGGTGCGCGAAACCCTCACCGGATCGGGCGATTTTCCGCATATTTATGGTCCGATTCCGCTGAGTGCGATCGTGCGCCATTCCGATTTTGATTCCGGCACCGTTAGTACAACCAGGGACGGTCGCATCGTCGAATTGTTTTAGTGCGTTCACAAAATAGTTCCAGTTGAATTTTGGCGTGCATGACCCAAAATACAAATTAGCTTAATGTAAAAACAGGGAGAGCAATATGATTGAACTCAGAAAAGCCGACCAGCGTGGATACGCCGATCACGGCTGGCTCAAAAGCTATCACAGCTTTTCGTTTGCCGATTACCAGGATGCCAACCACATGGGCTTCGGGCCGCTGCGCGTCATCAACGAAGATCGCGTCGCCGCCGGCATGGGCTTTGGCAAGCACGGTCACCGCGACATGGAAATCATCAGTTACGTGCTCGATGGCGCACTGGCGCACGAAGACAGCATGGGCAATGGCTCCGCAATCAAGCCGGGCGATGTGCAGCGCATGAGCGCCGGCACCGGCGTCACGCACAGCGAATTCAATCATTCCAAAGAAGGTGCCACGCACTTCCTGCAAATCTGGATCACGCCAAATGTGCTTGGTATCAAGCCGTCATATGAAGAAAAGCATTTTGGCGAAGCTTCAAAGCGTGGCAAATTGAAGCTGGTGGCGTCGCCCGATGGTCGCGAAGGCTCGGTCGTCATCCATCAGGACGCGTACCTTTACGCCGGACTGTTCGACGGCACCGAGCAGGGCAGTTTGTCGATTGCGAATGGTCGCCGCTGCTACGTGCATGTCGCGCAGGGAGGCGCTACGGTCAATGGTCAATTGCTCTCAGCGGGTGACGCTGCGAAACTGACTGGCGTTAACAATGTGCAAATTGAAAAAGGTGCGAATGCCGAAGTGTTGGTGTTCGATCTTCCATGAAGGGAAACAAATGAAAACATCAGCAACGACGCAGCCGTTTGCGCGCGTCATTGATTCGCAGTGGGCGAATGTCGGCGATAACCTGAAGGTTCGTCGCGCGCTTCCTGCTGCCGGTCAAAAATCGCTGGGCCCGTGGGTATTTCTTGACCACTTCGGCCCGCTGCCGACCGACCCGCGCGGGCATGGTGTTCCGCCGCATCCCCATGCCGGTATCGAGACGGTGACCTACCTGCTCGAAGGCGGCATGGCGCACCGTGATTCGACCGGGCATGAAGGCCGTGTGGAAGCGGGCGGCGCGCAATGGATGACGTCCGGTCGTGGCATTGTCCATGCCGAACGCCCGTTTGGTCGCGACAGCGAAGCGATGTTCAGTCTGCACGGCATGCAGCTGTGGACCAGTTTGCCGCGCGCACTGAAAATGATGGAGCCGCGCTATCAACGCATCGAGGCCAGGGATGTGCCTGCGGTTGAGATGGATGGTGCAACCGTTCGGGTCATTGCAGGACAAAGCAATGGTTTGCAGGGCCCGGCCGATGTATTGATGCCACTATTTCTATGGCACGTCGCGCTGCAACCGGGTGCAGGATGGCAAGGCGAAATTCCGGCCGGCATGGAGGCGGGCGTTTACGTGATGGCTGGTGAAGTGTTGATGATGGAGGATGGATCGAAACTTGGCGTCGGGCAGCTTGGCATCGTCAATGAAGATTCCAATGCCGGCACGATCAAGCTGCGCAACGATGGCAATCTGCTTGCACACATCATGGTTCTCGGTGGCGCACCTGCCGAAGGTCCGCTGGTGTTCCATGGACCGTTTGTCATGAATTCGGTTGAACAAATCCGTTACGCCGAAAAAGCTTACCTGACCGGGCAGATGGGGTCGCTTGCTGAAGCGTAGTTCAGATCGCATCACCACAACATCAATTGGAATTCAAATGGCTGAAGTACATATTCTCGCTTTCGCAGGCAGCACCCGCAAGGAATCCTGGAATCGCAAAGTGCTCAACGTTGCCGTGGAAGGTGCTCGCGATGCAGGCGCAACCGTGACACTGGTGAACCTCGCCGATTACCCGATGCCGATCTATGACGCGGACTGGCACGAAGCCAATGGTGTTCCGGAAAACATGCTGAGGCTTCGCGAAAAAATGATGCAGGCCAATGGCCTGCTCATCGCCAGTCCTGAATACAACACGTCGATTACGCCGTTGCTGAAAAACACCATCGACTGGCTGTCGCAGTCGGTCGATGGTGCGAGCGGCAGCGCGCCTTTCGCGAACAAGATCGGCGGGCTGCTCGGTGCGTCCAATGGCGCGTTCGGTACCATTCGCGCGCTCCCGCATGTCTCCTACATCCTGTCGAATCTGGGCGTATTCATGCTGCCTGTGGTGGCTGTGCCGGGTGTCAGTCAGGCGTTTGATGCGGCGGGCAATATGAGCAATGAGCGCACGAAGAAGATGGTCGCGGGGCTGGGCGCAAAACTGGCGCAGACGATAGCAAAGCTTGGTTGACAATAAGGTCAATTGATAGACGCTATCGAATGCATAGGAAATATTCATTGGTGTGCGGCTTGTCAGTCGCGCAAACTTCAAGTTGTTTTTTGACGAGTGAAAATCATCATGGGAAAAAAAGCGGCGATGAGTGGAAAGGCGGTATCACGCATTCCAATTGATTTGGGTATCAGTGAAAAGGATCGCGCAAAAATTGCCGACGGCCTTTCGCATTTGTTGGCCGATACCTACACGCTTTACCTGAAAACACACAATTTTCACTGGAACGTGAAGGGCCCGATGTTCCAGACACTGCACCTGATGTTCGAGACCCAATACACCGAACTCGCGCTGGCCGTCGACCTGATCGCCGAACGCATTCGTGCGCTGGGATTCCCGGCACCCGGCACGTACAAGGAATACGCGAAGCTCTCGTCAATCAAGGAAACCGACGGCGTACCGGAAGCAACACAGATGATACGGCTGCTGGTGGAAGGCCAGGAAGCGGTGACGCGTACTGCGAGAAAAATATTTCCGGTCGTCGATAAAGTGAGCGACGAGCCTACCGCCGATTTGCTCACGCAGCGCATGCAGGTACACGAGAAAACGGCGTGGATGTTACGCGCCTTGCTTGAGAAATGAGATTGAAATCGTAAGTTTCGACTCCATTTCCTGACTCATCATCTATTAATCCGGAACCCAACATGGCAATCATCGAACTGAACAAAGAAAACTTCAACGCAACCATTGAAAACAACGACACCGTGATCGTCGATTTCTGGGCGCCGTGGTGCGGCCCGTGCCGTATGTTCGCGCCGACCTTTGAAGCGGTATCGGAAGAGTATCCGAATGTGGTCTTCGCCAAGCTCAATACCGAAGATCAGCAGGAACTCGCCGCGTCATTCAACATTCGCTCGATCCCCACGCGGATGGTGTTTCGCGAAAAAGTCATCATCTTTTCGCAGGCAGGCATGTTGCCAAAAGCCGGGTTTGAGCAAGTTGTGCAGAAATCGCTCGAGCTCGACATGGCGAAAGTGCACGCGGAAATCGCAACTGAGGCGACGCAAGCAGCATAGCTGGCGCGTTCGATGCCGGCAATCACTTCAAAGATTAAATACAAGCACTAGCGCGGCGTTCCGGGCGCTTTATGCCTGGAAGGCGCGCCAAATGGCGATCCACGCAACAAAATGCTGGTTTGTCGCCAGCCTTTCCAGCAGTCCTTCAGCGCTGCGTCTGCGCAATTTCCTGTCAAGCCCGTATCGACTTGTTTGATTATTGCGGCGGGCAGGCGATGTAATGGCGAACCGGTGAACCGCCCCCGCATTTGAGATAATGCGCGCACTTCCTCAGGATCGCCAAACCCATGCTCCCATCATTTTTACCTCTTCGCGACGCGTTCCTCAAAGATGAATCGCGCACACTCGATGCACTGATTCCAGTCGCCAAACTCGCACCCGATGCAAATGCACGCGCGATTGCAACCGCGCGAACGTTGGTCGAATCGGTGCGCGCGCGCCAGCAAAAACATTCCGGCATGCAATCGTTTTTAACGCAATACGATCTTTCGTCGCAGGAGGGCGTGTTGCTCATGTGCGTGGCAGAAGCGCTGTTGCGGATTCCCGATGCCGCGACTGCTGACAAGCTGATCAAGGATAAATTTTCGCAGGGCGACTGGAAGAAACATCTGGGTGCGTCCGATTCGCTGCTGGTGAATGCAGGAACGTGGGGCATGATGCTCACCGGCAAATTGGTCACGCCGACGGCGGAAAGTTTTGCCGATGTCGGTAGTTGGTTGACGCGGCTCGCGGCAAAGGCGGGTGAACCGATTGTGCGCGCGTCGTTGCGGCAGGGTATGAAGCTGATGGCCGAGCAATTCGTGATGGGCCGTAATATTGAAGACGCATTGCAGCGCGCCACATCGGATGACCAGGCGAAATATCGCCACTCCTACGACATGCTCGGTGAAGCAGCGATGACGGCACATGACGCCGAGCGTTATTTCGTTGCGTATCAGGACGCGATCAAGGCGATCTCATCTGCCGTGAAGCCCGGCCAAAGTGTGTTTGAGGCGCCCGGCATTTCGGTGAAACTTTCTGCGTTGCATCCCCGCTATGAACTGGCGCAGCGCGAACGGGTCGTGAAGGAATTGTTGCCGAAAGTGATGGCGCTCGCAGAGATGGCGCACGAGGGAGGCATTGGCTTGACACTCGACGCCGAAGAAACTGAGCGCCTGGAAATTTCGCTGGAGTTGTTCGCCGCCGTCTATGGCAGTGTGCGATTCGTTGGCTATGAGGGCATTGGTCTGGCGGTGCAGGCGTATCAGAAACGCGCCAGCCACGTCATTGATTGGCTCACATCCTTATCCGCGCGACACGGTCGCCGCATGATGACGCGGCTGGTGAAAGGTGCCTACTGGGATACCGAGATCAAGCGAGCGCAAATGCAGGGTTTCAGCGGCTATCCGGTGTTCACCAGGAAATCGAATACCGACGTGTCTTATCTCGCCTGTGCCGCAAAAATGCTGGCGCATCCCGAGGCGTTTTACTGCCAGTTCGCGACCCACAACGCGCATACCGTTGCGACCATACTCGAACGGGCGCAAAACGCCGGGCGCGCTGACATGAATGCACAGTTCGAATTTCAACGCCTGCATGGCATGGGCATGGAGCTATATGAGGGCGTGGTGACTGACTTTGGCGCAGCGTGCCGCGTATACGCGCCTGTGGGCACGCATGAAGATTTGCTGCCCTACCTCGTTCGACGGCTGCTTGAAAACGGCGCGAATTCTTCGTTTGTGAATCGCATCGCTGACCCTGATGTGTCGATTGAGGATGTCATTGCAGACCC